>DATCVX010000684.1:0-3661 GCA_036566705.1 Arthrobacter sp.
GGTTCCACGGCGTCGCTGCCGTAGAGGGCAAAGAGCCGGGTGCGGATGGTCTTGAATTCCAGTTCGTCGAAGAGCTGCTCCAGGGCGGCCTCGTCCGGACGGGGTTCGGCGAGTTCGTCCAGGGTTACCGGAAGCTCGAGATCGGTGTGGAGCCGGTTCAGCCGCCGGTTGCGCTTGACGTCCTCGACGTTTTCGCGGAGGGCATCCCCCACCTTGCCGCCGATCGAATCAAGGTGCTCCAGGACCCCTTCGAGCCCGCCGTAGAGGTTGATCCACTTCGCAGCGGTCTTGGGGCCGACGCCGGGGACGCCCGGGAGGTTGTCCGCGCTCTCCCCCACGAGTGCCGCGAGGTCCGAGTACTGCGGCGGGGTGACGAAGTACTTCTCCTGGATGGCGGCTGCGTCCAGCCGGGGAATGTCGCTGACACCCTTCCGCGGGTAGAGCACAAAGACGTTGTCCGTAATGAGCTGGAAGGCGTCGCGGTCGCCGGTGACGAGGAGGACCTCGTAGCCGGCCTTTTCCCCCATGGCGGCGAGCGTCGCCAGGACATCGTCAGCCTCATAGCCCGGCATCTTGATGGTCTTGATGCCCCAGGCGCCCATGACCTTGTCGATCAGGTCGATCTGGCCGCTCATTTCGCGCGGGGTCTCGTTGCGACCGCCCTTGTATTCGCTGTACTCAGCCTTGCGGTGTGTGGTTTCGTCCGAGACGTCGAAGGCCACGGCAATATGGGTGGGCTGCTGCTCCTTGATCAGGTTGATCAGCATGGACGTGAAACCGTGGATCGCGTTGGTGTGCTGCCCGTTGGCCGTGGAGAACTTATCCGCGGGCAGCGCGAAAAAGGCCCGGAACGCCATCGAGTGTCCGTCCAGCACCAGGAGGCGCGGCTGGCCGGTGCCGGCAACGACGGGGGCTTCGGCAGCAGAAACCCGGCCCCCGGCCGGCGGCGGGACCTTGATGTCCTGCAGGGCGGCGTCAGCCTCAAGGGCGACGGTTTCGGAAGGGAAGGGGGCCGGTTTGGTAGTTTCACTCACAGGTGCCAGCCTAGTTCCCATGATGGACAATTTCACGCCCGGCCCCTTTACTGAGGAGTTGGTCACAGCAGGCATCCCCGAACACCTCCACGAGTGGCTCAGCGGATACGGAGTCGGCGCCCTGGTAGCCAAGATGGGCATCCACTTCCTGGAGATGAGCCCCGGGCGGACGGTGGCCACCATGCCCGTGGAGGGCAACACCCAGGTGGCCGGCATCCTGCATGGCGGGGCCCACGTGGTCCTGGCCGAGACGCTCGGATCCTTCGCCGCGGGAATGCACGCCGGCGCCGGCAGGCATGCGGTGGGCATTGAGGTCAACGCGACCCATCACCGGTCTGTCGCGGCAGGGACGGTTACCGGAACCTGCACAGCCATCCACCTGGGCGGGACGCTGACAACCCATGAGGTAGTCATGACCGACGACAAAGGCCGGCGGCTCTCCACGGCCCGGATCACCAACATGCTGCGGGACAACGGACCCGCCAGGAAGGCTGACTAGGCCGTGGGATATTGCTACGCGGCCGCGCCGCCGGTGGCAAAGCTGTAGCGCAGCTCCACGATCCCCCGGCCCAGGGTGCGCGAGGCAGTCAGCTCCAGCGGCGCCGTCGGGCCTTCCAGCGGCAGCAGCGGCTTGCCGCTGCCCAGCACCACCGGGATGACAGACAGGATCAGCTCATCGAGGTATCCGGCGGCGGCGAACTGCGCGGCCAGGTTGCCGCCGCCCACCACCCAGACGTTCTTCCCGCCGGCGTCGTCCGTGAAATCCTGGACGAATTCCTGGACCGGGCCGCGTACGAACGTGATGTCGGCCCCCGCGGGCGCCGTATGCTCGTGCCGGGTGAACACGTAGCAGGGCGTGGAAGGGTAGGGCCAGTTGCCGGGTTCGTGCTCCATCAGCCAGGCGTAGGTTTCCCCGCCCATCACAATGCAGCCCACGCCCTCCATAAAGGCGTTGTAGCTTTCCTCGCCGCCTTCGAAGCCATCGAACTGTAGCAACCAGGCAAGATCATCTTTTGCTGTGGCGATGAAGCCGTCCAGGGATGCAGCCACAAAATACTGGAAGCGGGACATGGCTCCAGCGTACTCATTTGGACTCGGGGTTCCCATACTCCACCTGCAGTCCCCTGCGGCAAGTTATCCGCCAGATAAAACTACTTGCTGAAGTACGGGATGATCAGGTACAGCCCAAACAGCACGGCGACGCCGCAGAGGCCAAAGCAGATGTAGGCGAGGGAGCGTTTGGCGCGGGGTGAGGCCTGCTCGGCGTCACCGGCGATGGCGGTCAGCCGGACGCCGAGTGAATACAGGACCACCACGGTCACGGCGGCCACCAGCGTGGCGCCGGCTACGGTCAGGAGTTCCAACCACTTCATCGCTGACTATCCTTCTGCTCATTCGCCTCGACCGGGGCTTCGACTGACGCTTCGATTGGGGCGTCGGCCCTGGCCGCCCTGGCCTTGGCGCGGGCCCGGGTGAGGGCTTTCTTCTTGGCGAAGCGGACTGTCTGCCCGGCTTCTTCGACCTCAACGGCGTTGTGGTGGCCCACATGGGATTTGCGGGAGTAAAAGAACATAAACAGCACTGCGGCTGTTCCGGCCACGGCGGCAATCAGGACGCCTACAACGCCGGTCTTGACTAGTAGAGCGGTCAGGGCCCCTACGATTCCGGCGGCCGGGAGCGTGAACAACCACCCCAGCGCAATCTTGCCGACCATGTTCCAACGGACGGTGGTGCCCTTGCGGCCCATGCCGGAGCCGATGACCGAGCCGGACGCCACCTGCGTGGTGGAGAGGGCGAAGCCCAGGTGCGAGGAAGCCAGGATGGCCGACGCTGTACTGGTCTCGGCCGCGAAACCCTGGGCGGGCTTGACCTCCGTGAGCCCGGATCCCATAGTCCGGATGATGCGCCAGCCGCCGGCGTAGGTGCCCACGGCGATGGCCACCGCGCACGCTGCGATGACCCAGAGCTGCGGTCCGGTGCCCGGTGCCTGGGTGCCGGCCGCAATGAGGACGAGGGTGATGATGCCCATGGTCTTCTGGGCGTCGTTGGTTCCGTGCGCCAAAGCCACCAGGCTGGACGTGAAGATCTGGCCTGTCCGGAATCCGCCGCGCTTCTGGGTGAGCTTGCTGCCGGTTTCGGGGTCGTGGCGGGCCGTCAGCGCGTAGGCGAGCCGGGTGCAGGCGTAGGCCACAATGCCGGCGATGAGCGGGGCAAAGATGGCCGGCAGGATGACCTTCTGCATGAGCGTTTCCAGGTTCACGGAGTTGAAGCCGATCCCCGCGATGGCCGCGCCGATCAGGCCGCCGAAAAGGGCATGCGATGAGCTGGACGGCAGGCCTTTGAGCCAGGTGATCATGTTCCAGAGGATGGCGCCCATCAGGCCGGCGAAGATGATGTCCGGGGTGATCTGGACGCCGTCGGAGCCTTCCCGGATGATGCCGCCGGAAACTGTCTTCGCGACCTCCGTTGAGAGGAAGGCGCCCACAAGGTTCAGGATGGCGGCGAGTGTCACTGCAGTCTTCGGCTTGATGGCACCTGTGGCGATGGGCGTGGCCATCGCATTCGCGGTGTCATGGAAGCCGTTCGTGAAGTCGAAAAATAGTGCCAGTGCGATGACCAGCGCCACC
>DATCVX010000685.1:0-6392 GCA_036566705.1 Arthrobacter sp.
CCACCACAAGCTGTAGCCAGAAAGGCGACGCCGACGCTAAGCGCTGTGAGCTTTGCGAGACGGGGTGCCGCCGGGGAAAGTGAAATCATTGACAATCTCCTGGATCGAAAGGTGCGAACGGCCTTTGACGCGGATGATCAGGTGTTCCTGATTTAACTTTCAAGCTAGTGCATATCCCAGACGGATATAAGTGACTGAGGTCACATCCTTATAACAGTCGTTGCATATGCGAAATCTCCGGACTGGACGTTCCGCCTGGGTCAAGGGCGACACGCTATGCAACGCAGCAAAGGGCACCGCTAAGAGGAATTTGTGCCCCAGGCGAGACTCGAACTCGCAACACGCGGATTTTAAGTCCGCTGCCTCTGCCAATTGGGCTACTGGGGCGCCCGGTCAATATTATCCCGTCACATGCGTGCCAGCGGACCGGCATACCGGAATGTCCCGTGGACTCCGCCGGGCCACACCGCCAGCGGCAGAAGCTGGAAGTTGTCGGCCCAAACCTCTTCCGGAGGCCGGACACCCAGGGACGTTGCGGGCACGAATCCGAACCGCGGGTAATACTCGGTGCTCCCCAAAAGCGCGATGCCGCTCTCCCCCGCAGCGTTGGCCCGTGAAATGGTTTCGTTCATGAGCGCACTGCCGATCCCGTGCCGCTGGAGCCTGGGCGTTACACCGATCGGCCCGAGCCCCAGCAGCTCATGCCCGTCCACCCACCCGCGGGTGCTGATCACATGGCCCACTACCTCGCCGTTCAGGACGGCAACAATACTGAACTCCGGCAGGTACTCATCGCACTCGAACAACTGGCGCAGCACGTCGACTTCCACTGGCTCCCCCTCCGCCGGAAGGCCGGTGGCCGGCGAGATGGCGAAGGCTTCGGCCGTCAATGTGAGGATCGCGGCGCGGTCAGCCACGGTCTCGTTGCGTAGCACAAGCTCCGGCCGGGGCTGGTTCCGGCTTTCGGCCGACAGTTCGGCCAGCACCTCGACGGCGCGCGCGGCGTCCGCAACCGGTACAAGCAGGTGGTCGTGATGGAATCCTGCCAGCACATTGCAGCTGATATGGGCCTCGGTCAGGGCTTTCCCGACGGCGGCAGTCAGGCCCACTGCCTCTAGTTCCGAATGCACCTGAAGGGTGATCCACGCTGCCACAAAATCATAGGCAAGGCCCAGGCGGTCCGCTTCTTCCCTGGGCAGGACGACGGTGAGGCCTTCAGCTTCCCGTACCGCGGCTTCGATCCCGGCCGCGAGCGGCCTGCCGTGGGGCCACAGGACGTAGACGTACTCCCCTTCCCGCACGACGGGGTGGATCGAGGCCAGCAGGGCCTGGAGGTTCTTTTCACCAGTCATGGTGCCAGTCTAGGAGGCCTGGCCGGCTGGACCGCGAGGGCACTCCGGGGATGCTGCCCACCGCGAACGGCGGCCGTCCCCCATAAGGGGACAGCCGCCGTCGGGCGTTAATGCTGCAGGCCGTGCGGGACGCTGGCCTTACTTTGCGTCAGCCGTGACTGACTGCTTGGGGTCGACCTTTGTCTTCTCGGCAGTTCCGGGAGCCCCAGGCGTCGGCGCGTCGGCCGGCGAACCCGCAGGCGCAGCGGGTGCGGCAGCAGGCTTGGGGGCCGGGGAGGCCGCTGCCACGAAGGCACCACGCGGGTTGTCGAGGTCGATCAGCTGGGTAGTGTCGCGGCCGGCGAAGAAGCTGATGATCCAGTTGAAGATCACCCGGAACTTGCGCTCGAACGTGGGCATCGCCATGCCGTGGTAGCCACGGTGTGCCAGCCAGGCCAGCGGGCCCTTGAGGCCGATGCTGCCGACGAGGTTGATGTTCGCGACACCCTTCCATTCGCCGAAGCCGGCCACGGCGCCCAGGTTCTTGTGCTTGTAGTCCTTCAGCGGCTTGTCCCAGCGGGAGGCCCACAGGTTCTTGGCGAGGCGCTTGGCCTGGCGAAGGGCGTGCTGGGCGTTCGGGACGCAGGTGCCGTCCGGCAGGCCGCTTCCAGTGAGGTCCGGAACCGCGGCGAGGTCGCCTGCAGCCCAGGCGTTCTCGACGATTCCCTCGTCCCCTGCGATGCGGAGGTCCGGCAGGGTGCGGATGCGTCCGCGCGGCTCGAGCGGGAAGTCGGTGGAGCGGACCATCGGGTTGGCCTGCACGCCTGCAGTCCAGACCAGGGTGTCTGCTTCGAAGTCCTGCGCCGGAGTCTTGTCCGGGAGGTTGATGAGCTTGATGGAGCCCTCGGCGTTGTCCAGCGAGGTGTTAAGGAGGACCTCGATGCCGCGGCTGCGGAGGTGCTCCACAACCCATTCAGCCTGCTTGGCAGTGACCTCGGGCATGATGCGGCCCATGGCTTCGACCAGGACGAATCGGATTTCTTCCTGGCTGATGCGGGGGTTGTTCCTGACCGCGGCGCGGGCCAGGTCCTCCATCTCGGTGATGCATTCGATGCCGGCAAAGCCGCCGCCCACAACCACGAAGGTCAGTGCTTTGGCGCGTGCTGCGGGATCGGTGATGGTGGAAGCAGCTTCAATGCGCTCCAGCACCTTGTTGCGAAGGGCCACGGCCTCTTCGATGGTCTTCAGGCCGATACCCTTGTCCGCAAGGCCCTTGATGGGAAACGTGCGGGTGATGGCGCCAGCGGCCATCACAACATCGAAGTAAGGCACCTCGAAGGGCTCGCCGCCGTCCGCGGGCGCCACAACGGCGGTGCGGTTGGCGTGGTCGATCGAGGTGACGCGGCCCTGGATCAGTTCAGTCTGCTTGAGGTGCTGGCGGTGGGAGACCACTGCGTGGCGGGCCTCGATGTTGCCGCCGGCAACCTCGGGGAGGAACGGCTGGTAAGTCATGTAGGGCAGGGGATCCACGAGGGTGACGATGCCACCGGCATTCGCGATCTTCTTCTGCAGTTTGAGTGCTACGTACAGGCCGACGTACCCGCCGCCGACGACGAGTACCCTGGGACGGTCCTGGAGCTCTGGGGTGGTTGCCATGATTTAAGAATACAGTACTTTGTGAAAATCTTCACTAACTACATCCGGGCTACGTTTTACCGCCGGAATCAACGGTGTCCAGGACTCCTGTATCGGGCTCTTCATGGGCGAGGCGGGGATTGCGGGCTGCCCGCCTCAGCTGGATGGCGGCCGCCGCGATGATCACAACAAACAGCACTGCGAAGCCGATGACGACGGCGGCGCCGAAGGCGGTGTCACGCTGTGACGGAGCCACAGCGGCGGGCACGGTGGCCTCGGGCAGGGTGGGTAGGGCGCTGGGAATGTCGGAAGTGGGGACCGGAGCAGGCGTTGACAGGTTTCCGCGGCGATGGACCCGAATCCAGTCCGAGATGGAGCCCAGTGGGTTACTGCCGGTCTCGGGTACGGAATCCTTCAGCGCGGCTTCGGCGTTGAGGACGCCGAAGCCGTAGAGCGGATCCTTGCCCGGCGCGCCTGCATCCTTGGCAGTGGTGACGATCCGGTTGATGACCTGTTTGGCGGTCATCTCCGGCCACTTGGACCGGATCAGTGCCGCCACACCGGCCACAATGGGAGTGGCCCCGGACGTTCCGGCCCATTCCGCGTAGCCGCCGCCAGGCAGCCCGCCGAGCAGGTTTTCTGCCGGGGCTGCCACGCCGATGCTGATTCCCTGCGAGGACGAATCAACGCTCGCCACCCCTTTGCGGTCCAGCCCGGCAACAGTCAGCACGCCCGGGATCGTGGCGGGGGCACCCACCTGGATGTTGCCGCCCACCCGGTTTCCGGCGGCGGCGACGATGACAACGTCCTTCTGTTCGGCGTACAGGAACGCCGCATCCCAGCTCTGCGGCCACTGCGGCGTGGTGCTGCCCAGGGAAATGTTGATGACCTTGGCGCCGTTGTCCACGGCCCAGCGGACCGCTTCCGGGATCTGGTCCTGGTCGCTCTTCCCGGCAGGGTTCGCCGAACCAAGCCATGTCGACACGGACAGGATCTGCGCCTCGGGGGCCACCCCCACCATGCCGTCAGGTCCTGCGCCTGACGGGGCCGGGCTGGGGCTTGCAGTGGAGCTTGCCGGCTGGTGGCCGCGGCCGGCCAGTATGGTGGCCACCAGCGTGCCGTGTTCCGGCTTGCCGCCGATGCTTTTCTGCCCGTCCGGATTTCCGGATCCGGACGCATCGAATCCGCCGGTGACAACTCCCTTGAGGTCGGGATGCTGTCCGTCCACGCCGCTGTCGATCACGGCGACCTTCACGCCGGCGCCCTTGGAGACCTCCCAGGCCTTCGTGATGCCGGATTCGGCCAGCCAATACTGCTTGTCGCGGTCCGCGTCAGCGCGGGCGGCGGGTGCCACGGCCAGGCCTGTCACGAGGCTTGCTCCGGCCAGGGTCATCGCCACGAGAGCGGAGGCGGTCCGGCGGAGCCGGGCTGTTGCTCTGGTCATTTGGGGTCCCATGGTTGGTGGCATGAACTCGGGCCGCTCGCTGCGTCTGGCTGACGCTGCCGGGCTGGTGCCGCTCAGCTGATGCTCAGGGCAATACCGTCAAGAATATCGTGTTCGCTGGCGGTGGCCGTGACGATCCGGCCGCCGCTGAGCCCGGCAAGCCGCTCCAGGATGCGCCGCCACACCAGGCCGCCGGCGCCGATCACATCCACCCGGCCCGGATGCATGTAGGGCAGTGCGGCCCGCTCCGCCCTGGGCATTTCCAACAGGTCGGTGGCGGCCAGGCGGATGTCGTCGATGGACAGCTCGGTGCCGTGGATGGAATCGGGGGAGTACTCCGGCAGGCGCATTGCGTGGGCCGTGATGGTGGTGATCGATCCGGCCACCCCGACGATGGCGGTGGCACGTTCGAGCGGAACGTCCAGGCCCGCACTGGTGATGGCGGCGTCGACGTCGGCTTCCGCGGCGGCGATCTGTTCGGCCGTCGGCGGGTCCTGCCGGAGGTGGCGTTCGGTCAGCCTGACGCAGCCGACGTCGACCGATCTGGCGGCGGTGACGCCGTCAGCGGTGCCGAGCACAAATTCGGTGCTTCCGCCGCCAAGGTCAACCACCAGCACCTGGTCCCCGTCAAGGATGGGCAGGACGCTGCTGGCGCCGGCGAAGGACAATGCTGCTTCCTCGTCGCCGGTGATGACTTCGGGTTCGACGCCGAGGAGGTCGCGGATTCCGTCCACGAAGACCTGGCGGTTGCGGGCATCCCGGCTGGCGGATGTGGCCACGAACCGCACCTTGGCGGCGCCGTGCTCGCGGATCAGGCGGGCATAGTCCGCTGTGGCAGCGAAGGTCCGTTCCAACGCGGCGGGGGCGAGTTCACCGGTGGCGTCCACGCCCTCACCGAGCCGGACCACGCGCATTTCACGGACGACGTCGGTGAGCTTCGCGGTCCCGTTGCTGCGGTCAATGTCGGCTATCAGCAGGCGGATGGAGTTCGTGCCGCAGTCGATGGCGGCGACGCGGCTCATGATGCCGCCTCAGCATTGCCTGCGGACTTACGGACCGGCGCGGGGCGGCCAACGATGTCGGGGAGTCCCTGGGGTCCGTGCCTGCTCAGGTCCCTGGACGGGGCCTCCCCCGCGGTGTCCCAGGCGCCGTCGCAATAGCAACGGTCCGCGGTCCACCATTCGCTGATGTCCGCGATGGCCTCGTCCCCAAGCGGGTTAACTCCCGGGCCGGCCGCCAGCGAGTGACCCACCAGGACGTGCAGGCATTTGACGCGTGTGGGCATGCCTCCGGCGGAGATGCCGTCAATCTCAGGGACGGCGCCCACTCCCGAGCGCTCCCCGATGGCGGCCCGGGCCGCCAGGTAGGCGTCGTGCGCGGACCGGTAGGCTGCGGCGAGGGGTTCGTCGGCGGCGAGCCGCTCATTCATGTCGTTCATGAGCCCGGCTGCTTCCAGCCGGGAGACGGCCGAGGTGATCACCGGGTGCGTCAGGTAGAACGTGGTGGGGAACGGTGTGCCGTTGGCGAGCCGCGGGGCGGTGGCTGCGACGAGCGGGTTCCCGCAGACGCAGCGCGCCGGGATCTCCACAACGTCGCGGACGGGCCGTCCCAGCTGGCGGCTCAGTACTTCGAGATCGTGTGCTGATGGCTGGCGGGACTCCTCCGGCGCAGTTGCCGTGTTTTCTTCCACTGGCGCGGCCATCCTTCCTATCGGTTCAGTCTGTGGCCGCACGCCTGATGGACTCCCACAGGGAATCCACCCACGGCAGATCGGCGGGGTCTTGTGCTGCAGCACCGGGCTGGCTGCTGCTGCTACCGGCCGGCAGGTCGCTGCCGAATACCCAGTAGCCGGTCTCACCCGGCATAACCATGTTAATGCGGTCGCGGGCCTGCTGCTTCACGTAGTTGGGGTCCTGCCACCGTGACACCTGTTGCCGGAGGCTGTCCTGCTGCGCCTGGCTGGCCGCGATGTCGGCGTTGAG
>DATCVX010000686.1:0-1624 GCA_036566705.1 Arthrobacter sp.
TTCTGCGGGATTTCGAGCCAGACCGGTCCCTGCGGGGACGAGATGGCCTCGGTCCAGGCGTCCTGGATGGCGGAAGGGATGCCGGAGGCGTGCTGGATCAGGCGCTGGCTCTTGGTGACGTTCGCGGCCGACGCCTTCTGGTCATCGAGCTGGTGGAGCATGCCCTTGCGGCGGGCACCGAGTCCTTCCAGCGGGATCTGGCTGGCCACCACCACCATGGGCACACCCGTGGCATAGGCCTCCTGCAGCCCGGCGAGGGACGTCAGCGCGCCCGGCCCGGTGGACAGGAACAGCACGCCCACTTCGCCGGTGGCGCGAGAATACCCGTCTGCGGCGAAGGCGCTGTTGTTCTCCACGCGGGAGGAGACGAAGTGGAGGTTGCCGCGGCCCATGGCGTCGAAGAGGCCCAGTGCGTGCTGGCCGGGGATGCCAAAGACCGTTTTGGCGCCCAACGCTTCGAGGGTCTCGACGACGAGGTCCCCGCCGTTGCGCACGTCAGTGCCCTTTGTCGGGGCTGCTGTGCCTGGATCGAAATCGATCACTGTGATTACTCCTTGATTCCGGCTGCGAAACCGGCGGGCTGGCGGACTTCCTGGCCGAGGGCCTGGGCGGCATAGCCGTTGGCTGCTCCGAAACGGTCGCCTTCAACAGCATTGTCCGCCATCAGGGTGACCAGTTCATAGGCCACGTGGCTGGCGGCCACACCGGTGATTTCGGCGTGGTCGTAGGCGGGGGCGACCTCTACGATGTCGGCGCCCACCAGGTTCATGCCGCGGAAGCCGCGGATGATCTCCAGGAGTTCGCGGCTGGTGATGCCGCCAGCTTCGGGGGTTCCGGTGCCCGGGGCATGGGCGGGGTCCAGGACGTCGATATCCACGGAGATGTAGAGCGGCCGGTTGCCGATCCGGTCGCGGACTTTGGCCACCGTCTCGAGGACGCCCTGGTAGTAGACGTCGGCGGAGGTGACGATGCCGAACCCGAAGCGGTGGTCGTCGTCGAGGTCCTTTTTGCCGTAGAGCGGGCCGCGGGTGCCGATGTGGCTGATGGCTTCGGTGTCCAGGATGCCTTCTTCGACAGCCCGGCGGAAAGGGGTGCCGTGTGTGTATTCGGCACCGAAGTAGGTGTCCCAAGTGTCGAGGTGCGCGTCGAAGTGCAGCATGGCGATGGGGCCGCCGGCGCGTTCGGCCGCGGCGCGCAGAAGGGGCAGGGCGATGGTGTGGTCGCCGCCGAGGGTAACCAGTTTGCTGCCGCCCGAGGTGAGGTCCAGGGCGTTCTGCTGGATGGTTTCGATGGCCTCGTTGATGTTGAACGGGTTGACCGCCATGTCCCCGGCATCAGCGACCTGGATGTTTTCGAACGGGCTGACATCCCAGGCCGGGTTGTACGGGCGGAGCAGGCGGCTGGCCTCGCGGATGTGGTTGGAGCCGAAACGGGCACCCGGGCGGTAGGACACGCCGGAGTCGAAGGGCACGCCCACCACGGTCACGTCAGCCTTGGCCACCTGGTCCAGGCGCGGCAGACGGGCATAGGTGGCAGCGCCCGCGTAGCGCGGGATGCGGGATGAATCGATGGGGCCAAGGTTGCCGTTGGCTTCGATGCGCAGCTCTTTCACAGTGAGCCTCTC
>DATCVX010000687.1:0-5507 GCA_036566705.1 Arthrobacter sp.
CAGGCCTTCCACAACTTCCTCCACCACTTCGAGCGGGTCCCGCCGTTCGGGCACCGTGACGTCCAGCACGTCTCCTGCGACCAGCTTCGCGGACTTGCCCACGGCCTTGCCGCGGCTGATGACGTTGCCTTCGGCGATCAGCGTGGCCGCGAGGGAACGGGAAATACCCATGAGCTTTGCCAGTCCAGCGTCCGCGCGTGCCCCGCCGAATTCTTCAGCCACCACGATGCGTTCAGGCATCGTCCGACTCTTTCTTCGGTCCGGACTTCTCCTGTGGGGCCGCCACATGCCGGGACCCGTCCAGCGAGATCCCCCGGAGTGTCAGGATGCAGATGATGGACACCGCCGAGACCACCGCGGAATCGGCAATGTTGAAGATCGCAAAGTTGGGCAGCTGGATGAAGTCCACCACATGCCCCATCCCGAACGAGGGCTCACGGAACAGCCGGTCCGTGAGGTTGCCCAGGGCCCCGCCCAGGAGCAGGCCGAGCGCCAGCGACCACCAGGCGGAGCCCAGCTTGCGCACCTGGAACAGGATGGCCACGGACACCGCGGCCATGATGATGGAGAACACCCATGTCACGTTTTCACCGATGGAAAATGCCGCGCCGGAATTCCGGATGAAGTACCAGTGCAGGACCGGCGGCAGGACGGGGATGCGTTCGCCTTCCACCATGCTGGATGTGACCCAGAGTTTCGTCAGCTGGTCCAGCGCGTAAGCGAAGACCGCAAACCCGGCGAAGAGGGACAGCAGGACCATGCGGCGGGGGCGCCGCGGCGTGGGGGGAAGCGGGAGTGCAGCGTCGGCGGCAAGTTCGTCTGTCATGGTGCTTTCATTCGGGTACCGATGTTAATCACAAAAGCCGGCGGCCGAGGAATCCTCAGCCACCGGCTTTCAGAATACGTGCTTGACAGACTAGTTGGCTTCGACCTCAGGAGCGGCCACTGAACCACGGGCGTCAAGGTCGCGCAGCTGGCCTTCGATGTAGGCCTTCAGGCGTGAGCGGTAGTCGCGCTCGAAGCCGCGCAGCTGTTCCACCTTGCGTTCCAGCACGGAGCGCTGCTGCTCCAGGGCACCCAGGATCTTGCGGGACTTCTCCTGGGCGTCGTTGACGAGGCTGCTGGCTTCGATCTGCGCCTCGGCGATGATCTTGTCCTTCTGGGACTGGCCGTCAGCGACGTGGCGGTCGTGCATCTGCTGCGCCATGGCCAGCAGGCCGGCGGCGGACTCGGCAGAAACAGTGCTGCCAGCCGGCTGGGCGGGAGCGGCGGCAGGAACAGCAGCCACCGGGGCAGCCTGCTCAGCTTCCTTCTTCTTGCTTGCCTCGGCGGCCTTGGCATCGGCCTCGGCCTTGGCGCGGGAGTCATCCTTCTCGGCCTTGACGGGCGCGGGGACCTTCTCGACCACCGGTGCCGCAGCGGCGGAGCTGGCAGGAACGGCGGATCCGCCCTCGGCGAGCTTCTTGCGCAGCTCGTCATTTTCCTGGTTCAGGCGCCGGAGTTCAACGACGATTTCGTCCAGGAAGTCATCTACTTCATCCTGGTCGTAGCCTTCGCGGAACTTGGTCGGCTGAAAGCGCTTGTTGACAACGTCTTCTGGCGTCAAAGCCATCTGGTCACCTCACTGGTCTAGTTAGTCAGTGGCCTTCCGGCCGTCAAAACTACGGTACCTAAATATGGTCTGGTTCCTCTAATTCAACACCGTAGTGTCAAACCGGAGTTTCTTCGCGTTGCAAGTAACAGTTCCCCAAGGATCAGCACCTGCACAGCTAGGTCTAATCGAAATTTACGCGAAACTCCTGGTGATCCCCATCGCCACGCTGACGGCGATGAACAATATCAGGAACCCCAGGTCCAGGCTGATGCCGCCAAGCCTGAGCGGAGGGATCATCCTCCGCAGGACTTTCAGGGGCGGATCGGTGATGGAGTACACCGCGTGGGCCACCACGAGGGCCGCCCCCCGGGGCCGCCACTCCCTGGCAAACATCTGAACCCAGTCAAACACCAGCCGCACGATGAGCGCCACAAGGAACAGTAAAAGGGCGATATAGACAAGTCCGAAAACAATTCCCATGACTTAACTCATATCTCCATCTTCATTCCGGATACCGCGGTGTCCTGCCAATGCTTCATTGTCTATTTCAGCACAGATGCCAGACAGGTCCACCTGCCTGGCATCCTCAAAGAGCTTAATGGCTAGCTTTGATTGAAGAAGCTTGCCTGGGTCTCGCTGACCTTCTTGTCATCGCCGATGACCTCGATGTACGACGGCGACAGGAGGAAGACCTTGTTCGTGACGCGTTCGATGCTGCCCCTGAGTCCGAACACGAGCCCCGCGGAGAAGTCCACCAGGCGCTTGGCATCGGCCTCGCCCATGTCGGTCACGTTCATGATGACGGGGATGCCGTCACGGAAACTCTCGCCGATGAGCTTGGCGTCATTGTAGGACCGCGGGTGGATGGTGGTGATCTGCCGGAGCCCGGTAGATTCTTCGCGGCTGGATGCCGCACGCTTGATGGGGGTCACTGGTGCGCGGTATTCCTCTTCGGGGACATAGGACGCCTCACGGCTGACATCGCGGACGGGTGCGGGTGCACGGCGTTCCTCGCGGTCAACTTCCATGGATTCGTCCTCATCCTTACGTGTGGTCTGGTGCTCGGACTCGTAGTGTTCATCGCCATCGGCGAGCCCAAGATAGATCATTGTCTTGCGCAGAGCGCCGGCCATGGTCGACTCCTAATCGTGTCCGTAGGCGGGCCGACCAATGATTTGACAGCATTGGAAATCCCCGCCATTCACTTCCAATGCTTTGACGCTACCCCACCGCAGGACGCGATCCGAGAATATCCGAACCGATCCGCAGGTGTGTCGCTCCGAACCGGATGGCCACTTCAAGGTCCTGGCTCATGCCTGCCGAAATGCCGGTGGCGGCGGGGTGGTCCGCGGTGAGCCGTGCAGAGATGGCGGCCAGCTTTTCGAAGGACGCCTCAGGCGGAACCCCCAGCGGCGCCACGGCCATGACACCGGCCAGGACCAGTCCGTCGGCGGCCGCCAGTTGCTCTGCGAGGGATTGGACGTCGGCGGGAGCTGCGCCGCCGCGGTGTGCACCGGCGTCGTCGTCGAGGCTGACCTGGATGAAGCATTCCAGCGCGTCCCGTCCGGACCGGTCCCGTTCGGCGGCAACGGCACGTGCGAGCCCGTCAGCGAGCTGGGGCCTGTCCACGGAGTGGACGGCGTGGGCGTAGCGGACAACAGATTTGGCTTTTTTGCTTTGGAGCTGGCCCACAAAATGCCAGTGGAGCCCGAGGTCGTGCAGGGCTTCGGCTTTCGCCGAGGCCTCCTGGTCCCGGTTCTCACCCACGTCGGTGACGCCAAGTCCGGCGAGCCGGCGGATATCCTCTGCCGGATGGAACTTCGTGACCACGATCAGCGTGGGCTCGTCCGCGCGGCCAGATGCCCTGGTGGCAGCACCGATGCGGCTGCGGACGGCGGCGAGCCCCTGCTCCAGCTCAGCGGTGCGTGCAACAGCCTCAGTCATGGGACCACACCAATCCGGCAAACCGGCCGGCGTCTTTGTTCCGGCGGTAGGAGAACAGGTCCTCGTTCTCCAGGGTGCAGGGCCCGGAGTACATGATGTCCACGTCCGCGGCTTCCAGTTGGCTCCGCGCGCCGGCAGGCAGGTCGAGCCCGGGCGTTCCCCAACTGGTGGTGGACCAAGTTGCAGGAATGGCTGCCGCCACGTCGTCACGGAGCGCGGCAGGCACTTCGTAGCAGGCGCCGCAGATGGACGGACCGAGCCAAGCCTGGATACCGACGGCACCCAGGGCACGCATCTGCTCCACGGCGGCGGGTATCACGCCCGCCGCGAGCCCTGGCCGACCGGCGTGGACAGCAGCAAGAACCGGCCCGCCGGCTCCCTGGCCGACCAGCATCGCCGGGATGCAGTCTGCGACCATGACAGCCAGGGGCACGCCACGGGAAACCATGGCGTCGGCCTCCGGCGTTGCGCTTCCGGCTTCCACCAACGCCACGGCAGTACCGTGTACCTGGTTCATGAACCGGAGGGAGCCCGGAACCATGCCCGCGCTGCGCTCCAGTTCTTCCCTGCGTACCCGGACGTCGGCAGGGTTGTCCCCCACGTGCAGCGCCAGGTTGCCGGCGCGTGTGTCCGTGAACGCCACGGACACGCCGGGGAGAACCTCAGCTTTCCAAAAGAACAAGCCCGGCCCTACTTCAGGAAGTCGGGGACATCCAAGTCATCGGAGCGGCTGCCGGACAGGTCCGGCTCCACTACCGAAGGGAGGTCGACGTCGAAGCCGGAGTCCGCGGGGACAGCTGACGGGCGCTGCTGGCCCCAGTTGCTCAGGCCGGACGCGCCGACGCCGGCGTGGACCGGCTGCACGTTCATCTGGTGGCTTCCGCCGGACGGGGCCTGGGACGGAGCCGGCGCGGGAGCCGCCGGGCGCTGGGGGGCCACCTGCGGCTGGGACTGGTCCATGGAGGGCGAGGTTGCCTTCACGTCGTCGAAGCCTGCCGCGATGACTGTCACGCGGGCTTCGTCGCCGAGGGCGTCGTCGATGACTGCACCGAAGATGATGTTCGCCTCGGGGTGGGCCACCTCCTGGACCAGGCGTGCGGCTTCGTTGATCTCGAAGAGCCCAAGGTCGGAGCCGCCCTGGATGGACAACAGGACACCGTGGGCACCGTCGATGGAAGCCTCCAGCAACGGCGAAGCGATGGCCAGTTCGGCAGCCTTGACGGCACGGTCCTCGCCGCGGGCCGAACCGATGCCCATCAGCGCGGAGCCTGCGCCCTGCATGACCGACTTCACGTCTGCGAAGTCGAGGTTGATCAGGCCGGGGGTGGTGATGAGGTCGGTGATGCCCTGGACACCGGACAGCAGGACCTGGTCAGCAGAGCGGAAAGCGTCCAGGACGGAGACGTTGCGGTCGCTGATGGACAGGAGCCGGTCGTTCGGGATGACGATCAGCGTGTCAACTTCGTCGCGGAGGGCATCAATGCCGGCCTCGGCGGAGCCTGCACGGCGGCGGCCTTCGAAGGTGAACGGGCGGGTGACCACACCAATGGTGAGCGCACCAAGGGAGCGTGCGATGCGGGCCACGACCGGAGCGCCGCCGGTACCCGTTCCGCCGCCTTCGCCGGCGGTCACGAAGACCATGTCCGCTCCACGGATGACCTCTTCGATTTCGTCGGCGTGGTCCTCTGCAGCCTGCTTGCCCACCTCCGGGTTGGCGCCTGCACCGAGACCGCGCGTCAGCTCCCGTCCGACGTCAAGCTTGACGTCGGCGTCGCTCATCAGCAGGGCCTGGGCATCGGTGTTGATTGCGATGAATTCGACACCGCGGAGACCGACTTCGATCATGCGGTTGACTGCGTTCACGCCACCGCCGCCGATGCCGACGACCTTGATGACGGCCAAGTAATTCTGCGGAGCTGCCACGTTACGTGTCCCTTGTTCGTGTCCTATTGCGAAAACTTTTGGAGTC
>DATCVX010000688.1:0-3861 GCA_036566705.1 Arthrobacter sp.
CCCGTGGCTTTCGGTTCGTTCGCGTTCTCCAAGAAATCCGCCCATGAGTCCCGGCTGATCGTGCCGGAAATCGTGGTGGGCGTCCGGGACGGCCGCTACTGGGTCACGCAGTTAACGTTCGACGACGGCGCGCTCAGCGAAGCGGGCGCCCTCGCCGCCCTGGAACGCTGGCTGAGCAGCGGCAGCACGGGTGCCGATGGCACGTTGGGGGGCGGCCCGACGCCGGCAGTTATCTCAGCCGGGGACGGCACCTCCCCTGCCGGTTCCGCGAAGGCCGGTCACGCCGTCGTACGTCCCCTGCCCCTGGCCGCCGGCGCAACGCTGCACACAGGGTCCCTGAGCGAAGAGGACTGGATGGCCGCCGTCGCTGCGGGCGTGGAGGAAATCCGGACCGGAGCGCTCGAGAAGCTGGTGCTGGCGCGGGACATCGTGGCCACGGTTCCCACCGGCGTGAATGCGGCCCGGGTGCTGCGCGAACTGTCGGCCCGGTACCGCGAATGCTGGACGTACGGTGTGGACGGGCTGGTGGGGGCCACGCCGGAGATGCTGATCCAGGTGGAGGGCCGCACCGCCCAGGCGCGCGTGCTGGCCGGGACACTGGACCGGCGTGACGCGCACGGCGAGGCCGGGATTCCGATGGACTACGCGGAGCGCGTGCTGGCCGGATCCGAGAAGCAGCGTCACGAGCACGAGATCGCGATCCAGTCGCTGACGTCGCAGCTGGCGCCGTTCTCCGAGGCGATGAACGCACACGACGAGCCGTTCATCCTGGAACTGCCCAACGTGTGGCACCTGGCGTCGGACGTGAAGGCGGAGCTGGCCGAGGTGGAAGGCCATGTCCCCACGTGCCTGGCCCTGATCAACGCGCTGCACCCGACGGCCGCCGTCTGCGGCACGCCCACGCTGGTGGCGGGTGCGCTGATCCGCAAGCTTGAACACCTGGACCGCGGGCCCTATGCCGGACCTGTGGGGTGGCTGGATGCGGCCGGCAACGGCGAGTGGGGCATCGCGCTGCGCGGCGCCGTGATCGAGGCCCCGGATACGGTGCGCCTGTATGCCGGCTGCGGCATAGTCGACCGTTCGCAGCCCGAGGCCGAGCTCGCGGAGACCTGGGCCAAGTTCCGTCCGATGCTCGAGTCGCTGGGGATCAGCAGCTAGTTTCTGGCCGGAGTGTCCGGAATCGCAGACACCTACCCCTCGCCTAGTCTTGAAATCAGCGGTAGTTTAGTTATCCAATAGTGAAACTAAGTTTCCTGTGATGCACATCTCTTATTCGGCGCTACACTATGAACCGATTTAGTACCGCATACCCCTGCAACAAAAGGTAAGAATTATGCAGCTCAAGTCCCTGGCCACGGCCAAAATGACCGCCAAGGCAGCAGCAATCCTCGCCGCCGGCGCCCTCACCCTCACGGCATGCGGCGGCGGCAGCACCACTCCGGCAGCGTCCGAGGGCGGAATCCAGCTCATCAACGCCGGCAAGCTCACCGTCTGCTCGGATGTCCCCTACGAGCCGTTCGAATTCCAGAAAGACGGCGAAACCGTAGGCTTCGACGTCGACATCGCCAAGGAAGTTGCCAAGGACCTCAACGCCGAACTGAGCATTGTGGACAGCTCCTTCGAGGCCATCGAGACCGGGACCGCGTTGACCCAGTGCGATCTGTCCATCTCCTCGATCTCCATCACGGACGTCCGGAAATCGGTCATGGACTTCTCCACCCCGTACATGGATGACGACCTGACGCTCCTGGCGACCACGGCCTCCGGCATCAAGGACATTGACAGCGCCAAGGGCAAGAAGGTTGGCGTCCAGCAGGCCACCACCGGCGCCAAGTACGCGGCCGAGAAGGGGATCGACGCCCAGCAGTTCGAGGACACCGGCCTCCTGGTACAGGCAATCCAGGCCGGAACCATCGACGCTGCCCTGGGCAACCAGTCCGTTCTCGCCTACGCCATCAAGGACGATTCCGACTGGAAGCGCGTGGAGAACTACGCGAGCGGTGAAAAGCTCGGAATCGCCTATAAGAAGGGCAACACCGCCATGGGCGACAAGGTCAACGCTACCCTCAAGCGCCTCACGGACGACGGCAGCCTGAAGAAATTCGAAACCACCTGGTTCGGCGAGGCCGCCAAGTAGCCAGCGCTTCGGCCTCAAGCTTCTGAGGCCAAAGCCGCCCTGAGAACAACGCACAGCCGGGGCCCCGGACACCATGTATCGCAGTACGTCCGGGGCCTCAGCCACGCACTATGAATGTGAGCACCCCATGGCAATGACCGCACGTCAACGCGCCAGAGTAAGCCTGTATGTCCAGGCAGGAATCTTCATTGTGGCCGTGGCAGCCCTGATCCTTGCCACGGACTGGAAGACCATCGGCACCAGCGTCTTCAACTTCGGCAAGATCGGCCCGATGTTCCCGGGCATCTTCCTGGTGGGCCTGACCAACACCCTGATCTATACCATCCTCGGCTTCATAGTGGGCCTGTCCGGCGGCCTCCTGCTGGCCCTGATGAAGCTCTCCAGCTTTCCGCTGTACCGCTGGATCGCCACCGGCTACATCGAGTTCTTCCGCGGTGTTCCGGCACTGCTGGTCTTCATCGCCTTCGGTTACGGCGTTCCCCTGGCGTTCGGCGTTCAGTGGAACGTCACCATCATCGTCATGGTTTCCTTGGGCATGGTGGCCGCTGCCTATATCGCCGAAACCCTCCGCGCCGGCCTGCAGGCTGTGCCCAAGGGACAGCTGGAGGCCGCCCGCTCGCTGGGCATGCCGCAGTGGCGGGCCATGGTCTCCATCGTCATCCCGCAGGCGTTCAAGATCGTGCTGCCGCCGCTGACCAACGAGGTCATCCTGCTCACCAAGGACTCCTCGCTGATCTACGTCCTGGGACTCACCGCGTCGCAGTACGAGCTGACCAAGTTCGGCCGCGACGGCATCTCCAGCCTGGGCGCCGGCCTCACGCCGCTCCTGGTTGCCGGTGCCTTCTACCTGGTCATCACCATCCCGCTGAGCCTCCTGGCCCGGAAGTTCGAAAGCCGCTCCGCGCGGACCAAGCGATAGGCAGGGAAGCCATGAACGACGTCGTAAATTCCACCGCCGGCAACCCCGGCACCGTCAACGCGGCAGGCGTGTCCATCAAGGACCTGCGCAAGTCCTACGGCAGCAACGAGGTCCTCAAGGGCATCAGCCTGGACGTGAAGCCGGGCGAAGTGGTGTGCCTGATCGGCCCGTCCGGCTCCGGCAAGTCCACCCTGCTGCGCTGCGTCAACCTGCTGGAACAGCCCAACGAAGGCGCCATCCAGGTGGGCGGATTCGAAGCCACTGACCCCGACGTGGACATCGACAAGATGCGCCGCAAAGTGGGCATGGTCTTCCAGCAGTTCAACCTTTTCCCTCACCTGGATGCCAAGCGGAACTGCACCATCGCCCAGACCAAGGTCCTGAAGCGGTCCCAGGCCGAGGCGGACAAGGTGGCCCAGCACAACCTGGAGCGCGTGGGGCTGGGACACCTGTCCGACCGTTTCCCTGACCAGCTTTCCGGCGGCCAGCAGCAGCGCGTGGCCATTGCCAGGGCGCTGAGCATGAACCCCGAACTGATGCTCTTTGACGAGCCCACGTCCGCGCTGGACCCCGAAACCGTGGGCGACGTCCTTTCGGTCATGCGGAACCTGGCCAAGGAGGGCATGACCATGCTGGTGGTGACCCACGAGATGGGCTTCGCCCGCGAAGTGGCCGACCGCGTGGTGTTCATGGACGGCGGCGTCGTGGTGGAGGAAGGGGTGGCCGAACAGGTCATCTCCGCCCCCACGCAGTCCCGCACCAAGGAGTTCCTGCGCCGCGTGCTGGATCCGACGCACATCGAGAT
>DATCVX010000689.1:0-2053 GCA_036566705.1 Arthrobacter sp.
CCGGCCCAATACCCGGCAATTCGACTGGGCCTGCGGCCGATCCAGCCGGGTCCGCTGCCTCCGGCGGGTGGGATGCCTACCGCAACGGCCAGGCTTTCATCCGGCACCTGGGGGAGGGCGGCTCCCCGCGGGCGGTGTTCAGCCCGCTCCAGGGCTTCGGTCCGGCGGCATGGCCCCGGCTGCTTGCGCAGGCAGTCGCTGCCGTCCGTGCCTCCGGCCGTGGTGCCCTGGTGGTGGTTCCCGACTACCGCGACCTGGACCGTTTGGAAAAGGCGCTGGGCGAGGTCCTCCCGGCCAGCGACATCGCCCGGCTGACCGCCGATGACGGCCCCACTGCGCGGTACCGGAACTTCCTGCGTGTCCTCGACGGCTCGGCGCGGGTGGCCATCGGTACGAGGTCCGCAGCGTTCGCACCGGTCCGGGATCTGGGGCTCGTGGCCTGCTGGGACGACGGCAACGATCTCCATATCGAGCAACGGGCCCCGTACGCCCACGCCCGCGACGTGCTGCTGCTGCGCGCCGGCCAGGAGGGCACGGCCTGCCTGATGGCCGGCCACACCCGCAGCACCGAACTGCAGCGCCTGGTGGAAACCGGCTGGGCCACGCCCATCGACGCCGAACGCCCTGCCCTGCGAGCCACCGTGCCGAGGGTGCTGAACACCGCGGACAGCTTCGAACAGGAACGGGACCCGCTGGCCCGGATCGCACGGCTGCCCGGCGCTGCCTGGCGCGCCGCCAAGGAAGGCCTGGAACGCGGACCGGTCCTGGTGCAGGTGGCCCGCGCCGGCTACGCGCCGTCGCTGGTCTGCGAGACCTGTCGCGAGCCGGCACGCTGCGGATCCTGCCAGGGGCCGTTGGCCGTCGCCGGTGCCAGCGGGAGCGCCGCCCTTCCGCAATGCCGCTGGTGCTCCACGCCGGCCCCGGACTGGCAGTGCAGCCACTGCGGCGGCCGCCGGCTCCGAAAGGGTGCAACGGGGGTCTTGCGGACGGCCGAGGAGCTCGGCCGGGCGTTTCCCGGCAAGGCCGTGGTCACCTCCTCCGGGGACCACATCAAAACTGACGTTGGCAGCGCGAAGGCCCTGGTGGTGGCCACCGTGGGTGCCGAGCCGGTGGCCGAGGGCGGGTACGCCGCGGCGCTGCTGCTCGATGGCGACTCGCTGCTGCGCCGCGAAAACCTCCGGGCGGGGGAGGACACCGTCCGGCGCTGGTTCAATGCCGCCGCCCTGGTGCGGCCGGCCTCCGAAGGCGGCCTCGTGGTGATCACGGCAGCTGATACTGCGGCGGTCGGTGCACTGCTGCGCTGGGATCCCGCCGGCTATGCCCAGCGGGAACTGGCCCTGCGGGTGGAGCTCCAGCTGCCCCCCGCCGTCCGGATCGCATCCGTCACCGGCCCGCGCGCCGCCGTCGTGCATTTCACCGAGAGTGCCGAAAAGCAGCTGACAGCCGCCGGGGTGGACCTGCGGACGGCGGGTCCGGCGCCTGTGCTGCTGGTCGGCGCTGCCAGTCCCCAGCGCGTCGGCGAGGACGTCCGTACACTGCTGTTCTTCCCGTACGGGCAGGCCGCAACAGTGACCAGGGTGCTCCGGGCCGCGCGTGCCGCCGCCGCGGCCAAGCGGAGCGAGGAACCGGTACAACTCCGCCTGGACGGTGTGGACGTCCTTTAGGCCGTTTGGGCCGGATGCGCCGGACGTTTCCGGCCCGAACGCATGGCCACGATGTCGTGGGCTACGTCAACGAGTTGCCTGGCTGATTCATCCCAGCTGAACTCCGCGGCACGCGCCACGGACTGGCGCGACACGTCCTGCCAGTGCCCGTCGTCCCGCAGTTTCTTCGCGGCAGCGGCGAACTCCGCGGCAGAACCGGGATCAACGTAGGACGCGGCGTGGCCGCCCACTTCGCGGAAGATGGGGATGTCGCTGGCGATGACCGGCGTGCCCAGCGCCATGGCCTCCACGAGCGGCAGCCCGTAGCCCTCCGCCCGGGAAAGACTCACCAGGGCGGTGGCGCGCCGGAGCAATGTGGCGTACTCGTCGTCGGTCACGCCGTTATGGAA
>DATCVX010000690.1:0-2431 GCA_036566705.1 Arthrobacter sp.
GTACGTTTTGGTTGCAGGCGCCTGACCGGAAACCACCGACCGGAAACCCCCGCCGGCTCCGCCGCGCCAATAGACTGGTGCTAAACCGATCCGGCTGAACAGCATTGAAGGAAACATAGTGGCAGTGGACATTCATCGGCAGATTCCCGCGTCCTTTGAGCGCGTGCCGCGCGGCGAATACGGGTACAACGCCAAACAGGTGGACCAGTTCCTCCAGCGAGCGCGCGTGTCACTGGAAACGCCGCGGGCCGCCACCCACGTCATCAACAGCGGAGATGTCCGTGCCGTGTCCTTCGATCCGGTCAAGGGCGGGTACTCCGCTGCGGTTGTTGACGCCGCCCTGGACCGGCTCGAAGATGCCTTCGCCCGCCGTGAGCGGGATGAACTGATTGCCGCCAGCGGCGAAGACGCCTGGCTCCGTGAGATCGGAAAACTGTCCGGGATTCTCCGCGGCCGGCTGCACCGTCCCGACGGCGAGCGGTTCCGGCGGCCTTCCAAGAAAAAAGCCCGGAGCTATAACACCCTGGACGTGGATAATCTTTGCCACGACCTCCTCGGTTACCTCGAGGAGGACAAACCGCTCAGCGTGGACAACGTCCGGCGGGCAGTATTCCGTCCCGCCGTCGGCAAGGACGGCTACGAGGAAAACCAGGTGGACGCCTTCCTGGACCGTGTGGTTGAACTGATGGCAGCCATCGACTGATCTTGTCCCGGCGATGCACCTCAGTCCCGGCCTGGAGGAGTAGGGGACAGCGGTGTGAAAGCCGGCCACACGTCGCGGTACTGCCGGTAGCCGTAGAACATCGAGGCACCGGCAAAGAGCAGTCCGCAGACCGCCCCCGCCAGGACCGCCGCCGGCGCCGGCCAGCCCAGCAGCATGACCGATGTGCCGAGCAGGATCGCTGTCAGGGCGGTGTTGGCCATGATGATGAAGACAGCGCTGCTCCCCGCAACGTGGCTCCACGTGCTCCGGCCACTGAGGAAGTAATACGTCTGGTCCATGCCGGGCTGGTCGTCGTGTGTACTGGCAAGCATGTACTTGGCCATGCCGGGATCCAGGTCAACGTACGCTGCCCTGAGCCGGTTCATGGCCAGCACGTACATCAGGTCTTCCATGGCAACATTCAGGACGCGGACCTGCGTGAGGAGGCCGATCAGCAGATCGGTGGACAGGACCACCATCGCCAGCATCACAAACATGTCTGAGAACCTGGTGGCCTGGCCCACCAGTGCAAGACTCACCAGGCTGGCCGAGGTGAACATCAGGAACATGCTGATCCGGGTCAGCACTTCACCCTGTGTGGTGCTCCGGGAAGCCAGCAGGCTCCAGTGTTCGGTGGCGAGCAACTGGGCCCGGACCGACGGCGGGACACCTTCCGGTTCGCCGGCTGTACGTTCGTCCTGTGTGGACATGCCGTAATTGTCCACCCTGGATGGTTCCGGCGCGAGGGGCGGCCCGCCGTTCAGCGTTCCGTGACCAACGGCCGTTCCGGGGTGTGCAGCCGGGTCATCACCCGCGCCATGGTCTGCGGAACCCGATGCCTGGTGGCTCGCGAGACGAGCACCATCACAGCGAACGCAGCGGGGACCGTCCAGGCCGCCGGCTGCGCCAGCCAGAAGGGGGTGCCCGCGGCCCCTAGCACGGTGCCGGAGACCATGGCCCCGCCGCAGAGGACTCCGCCGGTCACCATCCCGGCGATGGCGCCGGTATCAGTGAGTCCGCGCCACCAGATTCCCAGGAGCAGGACAGGGCAGACCGTGGACGCGGTGAAGGCGAAGACCAGGCCCACGCTGCCGGCCAGGGCGAGGGAATCGGTGGTGAAGGCGAAGCCCAGCGGGACCACCGCCGAGATGACGGCGGCCAGCCGGAAGCCGCGGACACTGCCGCCCAGGACGTCCTGGCTGATCACACCGGCCAGCGAAACCACCAGCCCGGACGTGGTGGACAGGAACGCGGCAAACGCGCCGGCCACCACCAGGGCCGAGAGCAGGTCCCCGGCTGTTCCGCCGATCAGTTGCCCCGGCAGGAGGAGAACCACCGCGTCTGCCTGTCCGGAGCGGGCGAGTTCCGGCGCGAACATCCGGCCCATCAGCCCGTACGCGGTCGGAAAAAGGTAGAACACCGAAAGCAGCCCGAGCACGATCAGGGTGGTCCGCCGCGCGGATTGGCCGTCCGGATTGGTGTAGAAGCGGACCAGGACGTGCGGCAGCCCAAGGGTGCCGAAGAGCAGCGCCACGAGCAGCGAAATGTTCTGGTACGGCCCGGCAGGAGCCAGCCCGGTAGGGTTGAGGGCTGCCGGGGCGACGGCGGCAGTCCCGTTTCCGGCGAGGACGAACACGATGAACAGGACGGGCACGGCAAGGGCAGTCAGCTTGAGCCAGTACTGGAAAGCCTGCACAAACGTGATGGAACGCATCCCGCCGGCCACCA
>DATCVX010000691.1:0-5046 GCA_036566705.1 Arthrobacter sp.
GGCCGGGGACGCTGTCAGGCAGTCCCTTCTCCTGGAAGCCGCCACCTTGGAGCCGCAGGAGGCGGTGGAAGCGGCCGGCGCTGCTTCCGCAGGCGACGCCCGTGCGCCCGGGGTGGTCACCGCGCACGTAGGCGGTGAATCCGGCCGGGTTCCGGCGCTGGCGGTGGCGGCAGGGACGCAGCCGGGCGTGCTCCCCGCGATCCCCGGGCTCGACTCCGTCCTGGTGGAGCTCGTTGAGGAACCGGCGGGCGCTGGCTCCTCCGAGTCTGCCGGGACCGGCTCTTCACGGTCCGGCTGGGCCGCCCAGCTGCACGCAGCGGCCGCCGCGGCGGCCGTCCACGGAGCCGGCCTGGACATCCGGGCGGTAACCGCGGACCCCGCCGGCGCCGTGGCAGACCTTGCCCCGTACCTGGCCGAGGCCAAGCGGCTCGCGGTGTTCCATCCCGCCAGCCACGTCACCGAGCCGGACACCTGGCAGGAATTTAAGGCGTCCGCGCGTGCCGCAGGGTTCAGCGGAAGCCTCCTCGCCGGAACCCGCGCCCATTTCACGGAACTGAACCGCGACAGCAGCCGCACGCCGTCGGACTCCGACGCGCTGACGTTCAGCATTACGCCGCAGATGCATAGCACCGAGGCCGCGCACATCATCGACAGTGTGCCCATGCAGTGGGTCGCGGCCCGGAACGCGCTGCGTTTGGCGGGCGGGCGGCCTGTCCACGTGGGTCCGGTGACCCTGCTGCCGCGGTTCAACGCTGTGGCGACGTCCGGCGACGCTGCCGAAGCCGAAGCGGATGAACTGCAGGACCAGCCGTTCACTGCGGCATGGATGCTGGCAAGCATCAGCGCGCTGACCCTGGACGGGGTGGCGTCCGTCAGCTACTTCGAGGCGTCCGGCCCCAGGGGGATCTCCGACGCCGGCGGCAGGCTGAACCCGGCCGGTGAACTGCTGAAGCAACTCGCAGCGCTGCGGGACTCCGTGGTGTTGTCGGTCGAGGTCAAGGCGGGGCAGGCAGAGGCGGGCTCGGTGACTTTGTACCCCGTGCAGTCACCGGAGGGACTGATTATCTTCGCCGGTAATCTCTCCGGCGCGGCGGTTGCCGTGGACCTCCGGCTTCCGGACGGAGTCAACGCGGGCGACGGCGACCCAGCACCCGGGCGGCTGGTCCTCGGACCGTGGTCCGCCGGCGTCGTCCGTTTTCCGGCAGCCGATTTTCCGGCACCAAGCTGATCCGCCCCACAAAAACTTGCTGCCGGCTTCCGACGGCGGCGCCACCTTAGCGAAAGGAGACCCGATGGGTCTGCGTCTTGAAGGAAAAACTGCCCTTGTCACGGGGGCAGGATCCGGGATCGGCCTGGCCGTTGCCCAGCGTTTCGTCGCCGAAGGGGCCACTGTCTACTTCGCCGACATCAACGTGGAGGCCGCCGAGAAGGCCGCCGCCGCCACGGGCGCTTCCGGCGCGCACGCCCTCCGGATGGACATTTCGGACGAGGCGAGTGTGGCCGCAGCCTATGCCGCCGTGGCCGAGGCGGGGCAGCTCGGCGTGGTGGTGGCGAACGCCGGAGTCCAGTTGTTCGGGCAGGACGCCAAGGTGGGCGACCTGGACCTGGCGGTCTGGGAGAAGACGGTTACTATCAACCAGCGCGGCGCGTTTCTTACGCTCAAGCACGCCGTCCGGGCTATGGAAGGTAATGGCGGGTCCATCATCTGCACCGGCAGCCCCACCGCCGTGGTGGCCTGCGGCCAGACGTTCACCGCGTACACCAGCTCCAAAGCCGGGGTCCATGGCCTGGCCCGCGTGGTGGCCGCCGACTACGCCCACGCCGGCATCCGGGTCAATATCGTGGTTCCGGGTTACACCGAAACGCCCCTGGTCCAGGCCATTGCCGATGACCCCGTCAGCCGTGCAGGCCTGGTGGACTCCACCATGCTGGGGCGGCCCGGGACGGCCGCGGACGTGGAGGGCATCATGGTCTTCCTCGCCAGCGACGACTCCGCCTACGCCACCGGCGGGATCTTCACCGTTGACGGCGGCCTGACGGCGCTGTAGTACGCACTACAGCCCCGTGATCTCGTAGCAAGTCCTGTATCTGCCCTGGCCAGTGGGGCGGTTCCCAGTCGGGGTGTTCGCTTGGGTAGTGGCGGCCGGTGGGTGAGGTCCAGCCGGGTGGTTCGTCTTTGGTGGCTTCGGTGGGTGTCCACGCCGTGGTGTGTTTCAAACGGTGGTGTTTGCGGCACAGTGATTCAAGGTTGGTGATGCCGGTGGTGCCGCCGTTGGCCCAGGCGAGGATGTGGTCTGCTTCGTTGTCGAGGGATTGGTTGTTGCAGCCGGGAAAGGAGCATTTCCGGTCGCGTAGGCGCAGCCATTGCCGCATCGCTGCGGGGATGGGGTAGCTGGTTCGTCCGATTTCCAGCGGTGCGCCGTTGCGGGGGTCGGTGAGGACCCGGCGGAATGAGGATGCCCCGTCCGCGACGAGTTTGCGGGCCATGGAGACGGGGATCGGCCCGTAGCCGTCGAGGTCGGCTGGTTCGTCGGTGAGGCCCATCAGCGCGAAAACCGGGACGGTCACGAGTACCTGGGCAGCCGGTGAGGGCGCACGACCAGCGGCCATGTCCTTATCTCGAACGACGCCCGCAGCGACCCCGTCCGTAACCGGCAGGCGGCCAGCTGCAACGTCATCGCTGGTGCTGGTGCTGGTGCTGGTGCTGGAGGCCGCTGCGCCTTTGCTGTTGCTGCCGGGGGCTGTGTCTGTGTTGCCGGTGCTGCCGGCCGTTGGGTCTGTGTTGCCGGCCGTCGGGTTGCTGGTGGTGAAGCCGGCGCTGAGGAGTAGTTTGGCGGCGATGTCGGCGCGGAGTTGGGTGATGGTGCGGGTCTCGGTGGGGCTTTGGAGTGACCGGGCGGCGGCGGTGATGCGGTTCCAGATCCCGGCGGCCTGGTCCGCCGGGAGGTACGCGCTGAGCCAGGCCATGCCGTCCCGGTCCGGTGCGTAGTCCAGCCGCCGGTCCAGGAAGCTTTTGGCGTGGCGTTTTTCGATGCTGACCGGGTGGTGGCGTTCGCGCCAGGTGCGGGCTTTGTGCCGGAACCTGGACGGAACCAGCTCCCCGGCCGGGCACCACCGGGCCGGGTGCGGTGCGTCGGGGTCTAGGAAATGGGCTTCCAGCGCGGCGGCCCCGGCCCGGTCCAGGCCGGTTGTTTCGTCGACCATGATCCGGGCGTGCTGCCACGACAGGTCCCCGGCCTGCAACCCGTCGAGGGTCAGCGGCAGCGTGGTGGTCAGTTCGTGGGACTGGGCCAGCAGGGCCGAGGCCGAGCGTTCGCTGACCGTCAGGGCACAGGCGACCTCCGCGACGACGCCCATGTCGCGGGCGAGGCGCTGATGCGGCTGTTCATCCGGAGGGGACATGGCCCGGGTTGCGTTGGCGAACCCGGCGGTGAAGCGTACTTTCCTGGCGGCCAGCATGGCCTCGATCCGGGCCGTTTCTTCGAGACCTTCCAGGCACGCATCTGCCCGGTCGCGGAGCGGGTTCGAACAGATGGCATCGGAGCGGCCCTCGCTGCGAGCCGCCAACACCGCAAGCGCAGCCATGGAAGCCATCATGGCCTCCATCGAATCCACTGCTGCGGCGTTTCCCATACCTCCATCATCCTGCGAGGCACCGCCAAAAACCGCGAAGCAAATGCCCAATGTGGATAACCTCCGGCTCCCTTCCAGAAGCCACTTTTGAAGGGTTTTCGGCCTGCCAGTCCGAAGGGCCGTAGGTGTACGTTCGCGCCGAAAAAGGGCCGTAAGTGGCCGAAAAGGGCCGTAAGTGTACATTCGCGCCGGGGTGTTCCGGGCAGGTGGAGCGGGAACCCCTAAAACTTTTCCGTGGTGATGGCCTCAAGGAAGGCGACCACTTCGGCGGGCATGTCCACCGAGTCGTTGTCCAGCAGCCACTGCACCTGCAGGCCGTCCATCAGCGCGGCAAGCTGGCGCGCGGCGGCCGGCGGAGCCATGCCGGGACGCAACTGGCCATGCCTCTGAATCTCCGCGAACGCGTCCTTCATCGTGCCCCGAACCCAGTCGTAGCGGCGCTGGAAGTACTCGTGGGCAGGGTGGTCGGGATCGGTGGCTTCAGCCGACAGGACGCAGTACAGGGCCACCAGGCCGGGGATCGTGGTGTTGTACCTGGTGAGCTCCACGAGGCCCCGCAGTACCTCGATTCCCTGGGCACTGAGTGCCCCGGTCCTGGCCACGGACTCCTCGTCCCTCAGGGTGAGGACAGCCTCCAGGAGCGCTTCTTTGTTGGGGAAATGATGCAGCAGGCCCGCCTGGGTCAGGCCCACTTTGTCTGCCACGTCCTTCAGCGAACCCGAGCGGTAGCCCGACGTCGAAAACACCTCGAAGGCGGCCGCCAGGATCTCCTGGCGACGGCCTTCGGTCTTGGCGTAGCTGCCGCGCGGGCGGCCCCGCCGGGGAGCATCCGCGACCACGGCGGCAGGCGTGTCTGTCATCACATAACCCTAACAAGCTGGCTTTGGCGGGCGGCCAGCCAATTGGTCAACCGCTGTGGGTGCCGTCACATTTCAGAACGATTCAATTTTCTAAAATAAAAACCTAGTACCCACTAGGTTTTCATGTTACGGTCTTTCCCAATGGCAGTCCATGGTGGACGCCACTGACCGTGAAAGGGACCAAAGATGTTCCGATCCAAGCGAATGGCCGCCGTAGTTGCCGCCGTTGCCCTGAGCCTCGCCGGCTGCTCCGCCGGTGGAGATGCCTCCGCAGAACAGTCCTCACAAACACTCACTCTTGGCGCACTGCTTGCGCCGAAGACCTTTGCCGCAGACCAGTCAGAGTTCGCAAACCTGTCGCCGTTCTACCAGGCCGTCTATGACACGCTGATCCGCATGAAGCCGGACGGCACCCTGGTGCCCATGCTGGCGACCGAGTGGAACTACAACGAGGACAAGACCGTCCTGACCCTCAAGCTCCGTGATGACGTGAAGTTCACCGACGGCACCGCCTTCAACGCCGACGCCGCCAAGCAGAACCTCGAGCGCTTCA
>DATCVX010000692.1:0-2400 GCA_036566705.1 Arthrobacter sp.
GGTGCCCACCAGGGCACCCAGCCAGGGAACGCCGCCGTCGGGCACTGGGTCCGGTACTCCATGGACAAGGGAGTGCTCGCCCCGGCCTGAGCCAGCGAGCCCCCCGGAAACGGTGAGGTTTGCGTTAAAGGAAAGTTACGCAGGGACCGGCAGGCGGAAACATCGGCGGCGGAAGATAGGCGCATACCAGTCTTCCCGCCGGCCGAAAGGATCTGTCCGTGATCGCCAAGAACCTTTTCCTGCAGGGCATCTTCCCGTTTGAGGGCACCGGGCTGGAGAAACCCGTCCCGATCCACAGCGAACTCTCGCACTACGTTCCGGACGGAGTGATCAACCAGGCCCTGTATTTCCGCGGCGGCAATTCCAGCAGTGAACTGATCACGGTGGTACTGATGCGGAACGGCGTGCCCATGCGCTATTTCCCCATCGGCGCCAAGAGCGACGTCCATGTGCCGCTGCGGGTGGTGGAGGACATCGAAGGCGGCTCGGTAGTGGAGCTGTATCTCGCCGCCCCGGACGGTCTTGGGGGGTCCGTGGTGGTGGATTTGGGCATGGTGGAGCACTGATGACCAGCGTGCTGGACCGGCCGCACGGCAGGCACGCCGGCGCCGCGCCGCGCCGCCGGCTGGTGGTGATCGGCAACGGGATGGCGGGCGCGCGGGCCGTGGAGGAGATCCTCGCCCGGGGCGGCGCCGGCCAGTTCACCATCACCATGTTCGGCGACGAGCCCTACGGCAACTACAACCGGATCATGCTCAGCCACGTCCTCTCCGGCGAGGAAAGCGACGCCGACATCTTCCTGAACGCGCTGTCCTGGTACCGCGAGAACAGCATCACGCTGCATGCCGGGGTCCGGGTCGACCGGATCGACAAGGCCACCAAGCACGTCTTCTCCAACGACGGCAGGGTGACGCCTTACGACACCCTCATCATCGCCACGGGAAGCCGCTCGCACATGCCGCCGATGGATGGCCTGTACACGCCGGGCGGATCCGTAAAACACGGCGTGTTCGGGTTCCGCACCATCGATGACACGCGCAGAATGGTCCAGCACGCCCAGCACGAACACCATCGGCGGGCCGTGGTGATCGGCGGCGGCCTGCTGGGCCTCGAGGCGGCGTACGGACTGAAAAGCCACGGCATCGAGGTGGAGGTGGTCCACTCGGGCGGGCACCTCATGAATGCGCAGATGGGGCCCGACGGCGGCGCGGTGCTGCGCAGGAGCGTGGAGGCCCTGGGCATCCGCGTGCATACCTCCAGCCGCACCACAGCCGTCCTCGGTACGGACCGGGTCAGCGGCGTCAGCCTCCGCGACCGGGACGACATCGCCTGCGACATGGTGGTGGTGGCCGCCGGGATCCGGCCCAACGTGGACCTGGCCGTCCTCAGCGGGCTGCCGGTGGAACGCGCCATTGTGGTCGATGACCGGCTGCGCGTCCAGGACGAGGACGACATTTACGCCGTGGGGGAGTGCGTCCAGCACCGGGGCGAGGTCTACGGGCTCGTGGCGCCGCTGTGGGAACAGGCCGTGGTGCTGGCCGACCACGTGACCGGCGCCGATACGTCCGCGGCCTACCTCGGCTCCCGGACCGCCACCAAGCTCAAGGTGGCCGGCGTGGAGGTCGCGTCCATGGGGCTGCACGGCCCCGAACTCGACACCGACGAGCACATCGTCTTCTCGGAGCCCAGCCGCGGCATCTTCAAGTCCATCGTGGTCCGCGACAACAAGATGGTGGGTGCCACGCTCCTGGGCGACAGCCGGAAGGTGGCCTTCCTGACCCAGGCCTTTGACCGCGGGCTGCCGCTGCCGGAGGAACGGATCGCGCTGATGTTCGACGTCGGCGGGCCGGGTGAGGACGTGGGCGTGGACGAGCTCGACGACGGCGCCCAGGTCTGCAACTGCAACGGCGTGTCGAAGGGGGCGCTCGTGGCCGCCGTGAAGGGCGGCTGCACCACTGTTTCCGGCGCCATGGACGCCACGCGGGCCGGCAAGGGCTGCGGTTCCTGCAAGCTCCTGGTCAAGCAGGTGGTGGAGTGGGCCGCGGACGGCGCGGTGGAGGAGGACCCGGCCGCCAGCTACTACGTGCCCGGGATCCCGCTGGACAAGCCGGCCCTGATGGCCGCCATCCGGAAGCAGGGCCTGCGTTCCGTGTCCCAGGTGTTTGCTGCCCTGGCTCCGGGCAGCGCCGAGGACGCGAAGTCCAAGATGGGCCTTGCCTCGCTGCTGAAGATGATGCTTGCGGACCGGTACATCGACGAACGCGACGCCCGATTCATCAACGACCGCGTGCACGCCAACATCCAGCGCGACGGCACGTTCTCCGTGGTCCCGCAGATGAAGGGCGGCGTGACGAGCGTCCAGCAGCTGCGCCGGATTGCCGACGTCGCCGAGAAGCACAA
>DATCVX010000693.1:0-6010 GCA_036566705.1 Arthrobacter sp.
TCCCGTACCAGATGCGGCAAAGCCATGGCATCGGCAAGCAACACCGGCGTGGACGCCGACATCGCCTCGAGGGTGACCAGTGACTGCAGTTCGGCGGTGCCGGGCATGCAGAACAGGTCAGCCTTGATGTACGCCTCACGGAGGTCGTCGTCGCTGGCCAGGCCCAGGAACTTCACCCGGTCCCCCAGCCCGAGCCGTTGTACCTGCGCCTCCAGGGCGGCACGCACCTCGCCGCCGCCGACAATTTCCAGGTGGACGTTCAGTTCCGCCGGCGTCTTGGACACGGCATCAATCAGCACGTCCACGTGCTTCTCCTCGGCCAGCCGGCCCACGAACAGCAGCGTGGGGTGCGCGTGGCGTTCGATGACTTCCCCGGGCTGCAGCTCATAGGCCGAGGCATCGATGCCGTTGGAGAGCGGCAGCACCTTGCGGAGGAAGGCGTGCTGGTGCATTGCCTTGGCCGCCAGCGGTGTGGGGGTGGTGACGACGTCGGCCTGGCCCATGACCTTGCCCATGTCCTTCCAGGAGATCTTTCCGATGATGTCCTTGAACCACTGCGGGAACGGCAGGAAGGGGTTGAGGTTTTCGGGCATGAAGTGGTTGGTGGCCACCACCCTGATGCCACGCTTGACGGCTTCGTACAGGACGTGTTCGCCAATCATGTAGTGGCTCTGGATGTGCACGACGTCGGGGTTAACCCGGTCGAACAGGAGGCTGATCTCCTTTTTGATCTCCCAGGGAAAGCAGATCCGGAAGTATTCGTGCGTAAAGACCCCATGCGAGCGGAGCCGGTGCACGGTGGCCTCGGACCGGAACTCCGTAAAGCTCTTGCCGTTGTCCGCGCGGCACGCCAGGACATGCACGTCGTGGCCGCGCCCTGTCATTCCCTTGGCCAGCCGGTAACCGAACGTGGCGGCACCGTTGATGTGGGGCGGATAGGTGTCCGCGGCGATCAGGACAGTCAGGGGAGGCTGGTCGGCGGGCGTTGTCACGTGGAGAGCTCCTGATGGTCTCGGTGCCGGCAGCTGAGGCTGACAGCACCGCTTGGCCGCTGGCACGGTAGTGCCGGGCCTCTTAGTGAAAATCGGCTAGTGGGACGCCCGGCCCGCGGCCTTCCGCGCATCCTTCTTGCGCTTGGTGACCTCGGGGTGGTGCCTGGAAAGGGCGATCACCCCAACGATAGCAAGGGAAGCAGCCGTACCCATGGCAATCGCCATCACGGCGTGGACGTCCGGGCGGAGTTCGCCCAGAATGACGATGCCGATGGCGATCCCCACGATCGGGTCGATGACGGTGAGGCCGGCGATGACGAGGTCCGGAGGTCCGCCGGAGTAGGCGTTCTGGACAAACCAGGAGCCCAGGCCGCCGGCGGCGGCGATGGCCACCACGGAGTACCACTGCACATTGAGCAGGACCAGCCCGTTGGGATCCAACAGGTGCTTGCCGATGATCCTCGTCAGGACGGCTACGAAACCAAACAGGACGCCGGCACCCAGGATGTACACGAACGCGCTCATCCGGTGCCGGAACATGGCGGCCAAAGTGCCGAAAATGCCCACCGCGAGAGCCAGCAGCAGCACAATCGTGAGCTCATCGTCGTGGCTGACATGGTGGTTCTCCTGCGTCACGTTGACTGCGAGGAGGACAAAAAGCGCCGACCCGCTGACGCACGCCGCAATGGCCACCCAGGTTGCCCTGTTGATGGTGAGGTCCTGGTCCCGGGCGTTGACCACGGTGGTGATCACCAGCGCAATCGCGCCGATCGGCTGCACCACCGTCAGCGGGGCGGATACCAGGGCCACGGCGTTCATTCCCATCCCGACGCAGAGCAGGAGCAGTCCGAGCACCCACCGCGGGTTGCGCAGCAGCCTGAGGAAGCCGTTGGAACTGAGGGCCAGCCCGCCGGTATCGGCCTTAACGGCGCTTCCCTGCTTCTGCGCACCGATGGCCAGGAAAAATGCTCCGAGCACCGCGAGCAGAACCGCCAGCCACACCATCAGGCGGTGCCGCCGTCGTGAGGTAGCTGCATTCTGCCCTTCCGCAGGATGGCCCAGAAGTAGTTGTAGGCGGCAATCCAGTGCCCGGCCAGGCCGAGGCCCAGCACCACCCAGGCCGCAACGTGCAGGGCCTCGGCCAGCGGAACGTCCAGCCGGGACAACACCAGGATGGGCGTGCCGAGGAGCAGCAGCCCGGTTCGGACCTTGCCGACCCGGCTCACCGGAAGGTCAGGGTGCCCGCCGAAGTAGGAAAGCGTCAGGACGAGCAGGACGGCGTCGGGAATGACCAGCGCGGCGAGGTAGAGCCAGTGCACCACTCCGGCGATCACCAGGGTGACGGCGACAGCGATCAGCGCCAGCCTGTCTGCGATCGGGTCCATCACCCGGCCCAGCCTGGACGCCAGGTCGAAGCGGCGGGCCACGTAGCCGTCGACCCAGTCGGTGCTGGCCATGACCGCAAGGACCACGACGGCCCAGCCGTACTCCTTCTGGGCCAGGACCAGCCAGATGAAGAGCGGAACGCCCATGAACCGCAGCACGGTGAGTGCATTGGGGACTGTGAAGACGAGGTCATGGTCAACCTGGGGGCGGCCCGGACGGGAGCCAGCACCAATGAACTTCATCCCGTCCCCCCTCTCCTCAAAGCATCGTGTGCGGCATGGCGTGTGCAGCTACGGGTTCTTCAGCAGCTTGCGCAGCAGTACCACAAAAACGGCCGCAGCGCCTGCAAAAGCGGCCAAGGGCTTCCAACGAAGGGCCGCCCCGCCCGGTTCCCCTGACAGGCCGGAAATCTTCTCCGCCGCGACCTCCCGGCCATGGTTCAGCACGCCCTGGCCCTCCCGCAGCTTCTCCCGGGCGGCACCGGCAAGGAACCGGACCTGGGGCTTGATGTCGAGTTCGGTGTCCAGTTCGTCACGCACCTCCTTGAGGTGGCGCCGGCGCTGGTCGAGGCGGCGGTGCAGCTCGGGCTCGGACGCGTGCGGGAATTCCTTGTCGTGCGCCTCGGCCTTGGCTTCCTTCTCCGCCTTGGCCGTCGCAGCAGCTTCGGCCTTGGCGGCCTTGGCGGCCTTCGACTCGGGGCTGGACGGATCGAGGAGGGCCGGGTTGAAGTCCGAGCCTTCCTTGACGATGCCGAGGTCGTGCTTGATCCCCCGGATGGTCTCCTCCGGAACCAGCGGCATGGACTTCTTGAACTTCTGCACTCCCACCAGGCCGCCGATCACGGCGATCAGCAGGAACGCGGCACTGACCAGCAGTGCGGCCAGCCACGCCGGCATGATGGTGGCCAGGCTCATGATGGCGGCAACGATGAGCCCTACGACCAGGAACGCCAGAAAAACCAGCGCGACGGCGAAGAATGCCGCGGCCACTCCGACCTGGATGCCCTTGCGCTTGATCTCAACCTTGGCCAGGGCGATCTCGTCATTGATCTGGCGGGGAGCCAACCGGAAAAGGAGTTTGAGGGTTCTGGGGAGCGCAGTGATGCGCAGGCCCTGGCTGGTCCGCCCGCTGTGACGTCCGCTCATCGGTTCCGCCTAACTGGTTGCATGGTCGATTCGGCTTCCGTGTACTGCGGGAGAGTGCGACTGCACAGTCCCCGCCCACAAAACTATCATTCAGGTTCAGGACGAACTTCGGGCCATGCGGAGCGGCGTGCCCTCCAACGCTGTAAATGTTGGATACATCGGGCCTAGGATTGATCTCCGTGACCATAACCGCCAATCCGGGCGATCTGCTGACCCGCCGCCGGAAACTCCTGTACATCCTCCTGCTCGGCGCCCTCACCGCCCTGGGACCGTTCACCATCGACCTGTACCTGCCGGCCTTCCCTGCCCTTGAGGCCAGCCTGGGGGTCACCGAGGCGCAGGTCCAGCTGACGCTGGCCGGGACTACAGTGGGCTTCGCCCTGGGCCAGTTGGTGGTGGGACCCTTCAGCGACAAGTTCGGACGGCGGCTTCCGCTGATTCTTGCCACGGCCCTGCACATCGCGGCGTCCGTCGGTGCAGCACTCTCCACCGACATCGGGACCCTGGGTTTGTTCCGCGTGCTGATGGGCGTCGGCGCTGCCGGCGGCGGTGTGGTTGCCATGGCCATGGTCAGGGACCTGTTTTCCGGATACGCGATGGTACGGATGTTCTCCCGGATGGCGCTCGTCAACGGACTCGCCCCCATCCTTGCGCCGGTCATCGGCTCACAACTGCTGCTGGTCATGCCCTGGCCCGGGATTTTTGTGTTCCTCGCCTCCTACGGCGCCCTGGTGATCATCGCGGCTCTTTTCCTGGTCCGCGAGACCCTCCCGCCCGAAAAGCGCGGCCAGTCCGGACTGACGGCCGGCCAGCGCTACAAGGTCCTTTTCACCGACCGGATCTTCGTGGGGCTCCTGCTGGTGGGCGGAATGAACTTCGCCGGGCTTTTTACGTATCTCTCCGCTTCGCCGTTCCTGTTCCAGGACGTCTTTGGCTTCTCCCCCCAGCAGTACGGCCTGCTCTTCGGCATTAACTCACTGGGCATCGTCGCCGGTGTCCAGACCAGCTCCCGGCTCATCCGGCGCGTACCGCCGCAGTGGATCCTGGCATGCTCCACGGCCTGGATGTTCCTGATGTCCCTGCTGATTGTGATCTTCGACCAGCTGGGACTTGGCCTGTGGGGAGTCATGGTGCCGCTCTGGTTCTACATCCTGGGCACAGGCTTCACGTTCCCCTGCGTCCAGGTCCTTGCCCTGGCCAGCCATGGCGACAAGGCAGGTACCGCGGCTTCCCTGCTGGGGGCCGCCACGTTCATGATGGCCGGCCTGATCTCTCCGGTGGTGGGTTGGCTGGGCATCGAAACGGCAACCCCCATGGGTGCCGTGCAGGCCGCATGCATCCTGCTGGGCATTGCGGCGCTGTGGCTGGTCGTGCGGCCCCGCACCGTCCCTTCGATCCACTGAGCTCCCGGGACTGGAACCGGCCTCGGGCCGCAGCAGGCGGCAGTAGGGTAAGACGATGACACGAAAGCCGCACCGCAACCGGAGGGGACTGTTCCTCGGCGCGGTGCTGGGCGCCGTCGTGGGCTACTTTGCCGGCCGGGCGCTGGGCAACCCGGCGATCGGCATCATCCTTGGTTCACTGGCCGGGTCGGCCCTGCTCTACCGACTCAATCCAGGCCCCTGGAACCGTCCCTGACCAGCCTGCGGCGGCCACCCGGGCGCGAAACACGGAGAGCCGGCCCGTTCCACCCCCCTGCCGCCAGGGACGTTTCCCGCGATAAAATGTTTCCGTGCACAGCTGGCAGGACCCACCGCCACTCCCGGCCACGTGGCAACGGTGCGACACCGGCATCTTGCCCCTGTGGTGGGATCGGCTGTGTGCCCAAACAGGTGAGCAGTCCGCAGCACTGTACGCCGCGGGCCTGTTCACCGAGGACCGACGCCGGCCCATCGCGCAGTGGTACAACCCCGCCTTCAACGCGGCACTGCTGGTAGCACCCGAAACCTCCCCCGAATGGCCGGTGCAGCGCTTCGGCATCTTCTACGCGCCACCGGACTCCGGCTTCACGCGCGTGTACTCCGCCCCGCACGAATGGCACCCGCGGGAGCCGCGCAAGTCCCCCACCGAGCAGGAGGCCTTCCAGGCGGCCGTCGCCGAGGCAGAGCGCTTCCTGCAGGTGGAGATGGACTTCGTCTGACAGCAAAAAATCCCCGCCCTCCAAATGGAGTGCGGGGATTCTTTGTGTTTGCTCCTCCTGCTGGACTTGAACCAGCAACCCTTCGATTAACAGTCGAATGCTCTGCCAATTGAGCTAAGGAGGAATGAAGCAGGTATGACATTAGCAAAGGTTTTGCCGCTTAGGAAATCGGCCCCTTTTCGTCCCCGCCCGATCACGGAGATACCCCCTCCGGGTATAAAAAAGTCCCCGTCCCGGTAAACCGGAACGGGGACTGCGCGCTCCTCCTGCTGGACTTGAACCAGCAACCCTTCGATTAACAGTCGAATGCTCTGCCAATTGAGCTAAGGAGGAATGAAGCGGGTTCA
>DATCVX010000694.1:0-3637 GCA_036566705.1 Arthrobacter sp.
GCTTCGAGGTCGGCGATCTCGTCGCGCAGGGCCAGGCCAACCTGGTTGGCGGTCTCGCCCAGCGGCTGGTCGTCGCGGACGAAGGACCAGGCCAGGATGGTGACCGGGCCGGTGAGCATACCCTTCATCGGCTTGTTGGTCAGGGACTGTGCGTACTTGGCCCACTCAACGGTGATGGGGGCGCTGCGGGTGACGTCGCCCCAGAGGATGGACGGACGGGTGCAGCGGGAGCCATAGGACTGGACCCAGCCGTGGACGGTGACGTCGAAGCCTTCGAGGTTCTCCGCGAAGTACTGGACCATGTCGTTGCGCTCGGGCTCGCCGTGCACCAGGACGTCGTAGCCGAGCTCTTCCTGCAGCTCAACAACGCGCTTGATCTCATCCTTCATGAGCTGCTCGTACTGCTCGTTGGTGAGGTCGCCCTTGTTGTTGCGGGCACGGGCCGAACGGATTTCGGAGGTCTGCGGGAAGGAGCCGATGGTGGTGGTGGGCAGCGGCGGCAGGTGCAGTGCCTCTTCCTGGGCGGCTTCACGGACCGAGTACTCGGAGCGGTTGAAGTCGGCCGGGGTCAGAGCGGCGGTGCGGGCCCGGACGTCGGCGCGCCGGACGCCTTCGGCAGCGGCGCGGGAGGCGATGATGCGGGTGGCCTCGTCGATAGCAGGCTGAACGGCAGCGGCATCGGTCAGGACGCCGGCCAGGGTGACAACTTCAACAGCCTTCTGGTCGGCGAAGGCCAGCCAGCTGCGGAGCTGCTCAGACAGCTGTACCTCCTCTTCGACGTCGTGCGGGACGTGCTGGGTGGAGGTGGAGGTGCTGATGGCCAGCTTGGCCACGGACTTCTTCAGCTCGGCGATCTTGTCCGCAGAGGCCTGCAGGTCGTTCCGCCAGATGTTGTGGCCGTCCACGACGCCGGCGACCAGGGTCTTGTTGCCCAGGGCGGCAAGCTCGGCCGCCGCGGGCACGGCGCCCTTGAAGGCGTCGATGTGCAGGGCGTCGATGCCGGAAGCGGCCAGGGTGCTGAACTGCTCGTTCAGGGCACCGTACGGGGTGGAGACGAACAGCTGCGGGCGGGCGGCAACCGCCGACAGGACCTCGTAGCTGCGGGCGACGGCGGCCTGGATCTCCTCGGCGGAGGTGTCCTGGTCCACAACCAGGGCAGGCTCGTCCAGCTGGACCCAGCTGGCACCGGCTGCGGCCAGCTTCTCCAGCAGCGCGGCGTAGACAGGCAGTACGTCCTCGAGACGGGACAGCGGGCTGAAGCCGGCGGGGGCGTCGTCGGAAGCCTTGCTCAGAAGCAGGAAGGTGACCGGACCCACGATGTACGGGCGGGTTTCCACGCCGTTGGCGAGGGCGTACCCGAATTCCTCAACGATGCGGTTGGAGGTCAGCGCGAAGTTGGTCTCCGGGCCGATTTCCGGCACGAGGTAGTGGTAGTTGGTGTCGAACCACTTGGTCATTTCCAGCGGCTGCTCGTCCTTGTTGCCGCGGGCCAGGGTGAAGTAGCCGTCGATGTCGAGCTGGCCTTCGGCGTTGAGCAGGTTGCCGAAGCGGGCCGGCACGGCACCAATGTGGGCGGCGGCGTCGAGGACCTGGTCGTAGTAGGAGAAGGTGCCCGGTACGGCGGCGGCTTCGGTCAGGCCCAGGCCCTGGAGGCGCTTGGCGGTGCCCAGCTGGATCTCCTTGGCGGCGGCGTCAAGGGCTGCGGCGTCGATCTTGCCGGCCCAGTAGGCCTCAATGGCCTTCTTCAGTTCGCGGCGGCGGCCGATACGCGGGTAGCCGAGGATCGAGGCAGCGGGAAACGGAGCGTTAAATTCAGTCATGGAAGATTCCTTGAAGTGGTGAGACGGTTCGGAAGGTCTTGCAGATGTCTAAGGATCAGCTGGCCAGCTGGCGCCGGGCGATGGCGCTGCGGCGGCTTGCTGAGCGTGAGTGGCGCGGAAGTGCCAGTTTGTCCAACACTTCCAGCGCGCTCTGGTGTTCGTTGAAGGTGTACAGGTGGATGCCGGGCGCACCGGCTTCGAGCGCAGCGTTGGCGAGGTCCACCGTGGCGCGGACACCGATCCGGAGCCGTTCGGCGTCGGTGTCGGCTGCGGCGAGGCGTTCCAGGAGTTCCGGGGCCGGCTCGACGCCGGCCAGCTCCGCAAGCCGTGTGACGCGGCGCAGGCTGGTGAGGGGCATCACGCCGGGGATGATCGGGATGGTGACCCCGGCGCGGCGGGCCCGGGTGACCAGGTCTGCGTACTGCTCGGAGTGGAAGAAGACCTGGGTGATGGCGAAGTCCGCGCCTGAGCGCTGCTTGGCCAGCAGCACCTCGATGTCGTGTTCCTCGCTGGGCGACTCAGGGTGCTTGGTGGGGTACGCCGCTACACCCACGGCGATCTTCCCGGCGCACAGCAGGGCTGAACGCCGCTGTTCCACACGGCGGATGAGGTCGATCAGGTCCTGCGCGTAGGTCAGCGAGCCTGCGGCCAGCTGCGCGCCGTCCTGGGGCTGGTCACCGCGGAGGGCCAGGATCCCGCGAACGCCGGTGTCCAGCAGTTCCCCGATGATCTCCGCCAGTTCCTGAGGCGTGTTGCCGACGCAGGTCAGGTGGGCCAGGGGGCGCAGCGTGGTTTCCTGGACCAGCCGGTGGACGAGTTCGAGGGCAGTGTCCCGGTTGGAGCCGCTGGCACCATAGGTCACTGCGACGTAGTCGGGATCGGTGGTCTCAAGCTCACGGATGGTATTCCAGAGGGATTCCGCAGCAGCGGGCGAACGCGGCGGGAAGAGCTCATAGGAAAGCGCCACCGGCGCGGCGTCTGTGAGGTTGGGATGATGGTCAATAAGGCTTGGTGGTGACATTTGCGTCCTTGGCTTTGAGCCATTAACGGCAACTTTCGACAAAGTTGCGACAGTGCTGCCGTCAATGAGTTGAGTTTGGGGAACACGGAAGGAACTCCACTAGGACGCAGCCGCGACTGTTACGCCTGGAATGAAGTTGTCCGTGAGCAAATGTCAGGCCCACATGGGGGCACCCACACCCTCCATGACGGAGGATCGCTGACACGTTACCGCGGTAACTTGTATAGAACTCTAGGAGCCCTGCCGGAAGCGTTCAAGTCGGCTACCGAATTAAGACGCACCTTTACGCTGTATTTCGTGGCAGCACAGAATTTTGTTCGCTGCCGTCGCGGCTACCAGGGCTTGTCGGGTCCCGAGCTGTAATCGCCGTCGCGCAGGTATTCGTCGCGTTCCTGCCCGTTATTGCGTTCCAGCTGGGAGTTCCGGGCGCTGTCGTTGAGCTGCTCGAGCCGGGTCTGCCGTTGCGGGTCGGTGTCGGCCGGCGTCTCCGCTTTGCTGCCCTCGGGCTCTTGCGCTTGGCTACCGCCGGCCTTGGCGTCCCCGGATTTCTGCCGGAGGCGGGCTTCGGCCTGTTCCAGCTTCTCCCCCGCGTCCTGGGCGGCGTCCGGTGCCGCAGACTGACCGGAGGCGGCCAGGCAGCCTTCGGGGGCCCCCTCCACCACGGCCAGCCCCTCGGCGAACAGCTTTCCCGCCGCCGTCGCGTCCTTCGCCGCCAGCCGTGCATCACCAAGCTGTTCGATGCTGAGCACAAGATTGACGTGGATGACGCACTCATCGTCCGGTCCGGCGAATGCAA
>DATCVX010000695.1:0-2118 GCA_036566705.1 Arthrobacter sp.
GTGGACCACCAGGACGTTTCCCAGCGGATTGGCCCACCACTGATGGGCGGTTCCGTTGAAGAGGAAGGCGGCTGAACCGGTCAGGAAAAACACCAGGGCCAGGCACCACCAGCCGCTGTAGGGTGAGCGCGTGAAGCGGTAGGCCGAAAAATAGAAGAGCAACCCCAGCACCATGGCCATCAGCGCGAACGCGATTCTGAGCGTCGCTGTATCCAGGACCATTTTTCCGAAGTTCCCCTCGACTGCCGAAGTGATGCAAATCTCAGTATCGCACCGCGGCCCGCCGTACCGGGCAGGAACCCGCGAAGAGACGGCCTGGCTTGTTACCGTGCGGGGTCACGAACTGGCTCCCGGGCGCCCGTCAGTGCCAGCATGATTGGATGCTTGAGGCAACAAAATCCCGGAATCCCCCTGTTGAAGCTCCCGCCAACCCTGCGTTGGCCGCGGAGGCGAAGATCGCCCGGATCGCGGTCACTGTCTTCCCGATCCTGGTCGTCGTGGCGGGCGTCCTGGGATTCTTCGTTCCCGGAGCGTTCAAACCCCTGGGTCCCAGCGTGCCGTACCTGCTGGGCATCATCATGTTCTGCATGGGCCTGACGCTGACTCCGCCGGACTTCGCAGCAGTGGCCAAACGTCCGTGGGCCGTGGTGCTGGGCATCGTTGCCCACTATGTGATCATGCCCGGGGCCGGCTGGCTGATCGCCGTGGGCCTGAACCTGGAGCCCGAACTGGCCGTGGGCCTGATCCTGGTGGGTTGCGCACCGTCCGGCACGGCCTCCAACGTGATGGCGTTCCTGGCCAAGGGAGATGTGGCGCTGTCCGTGGCAGTGGCCTCGGTCTCCACGCTCATCGCTCCGATTGTCACGCCGCTGCTGGTGCTGTTCCTGGCCGGCTCCTACCTGCAGATCGACGCCGGCGCCATGGTGGGCGACATCGTCAAGACCGTGCTGCTGCCCGTCGTCGGCGGCCTGCTCGCCCGGCTGTTCCTCAGGAAGCTCGTCGCGAAGGTGCTCCCGGCACTTCCCTGGGCGTCCGCCGTCGTGATTTCCCTGATCGTGGCCATCGTGGTGGCCGGCAGTTCCAGCAAGATCGTTGCGGCCGGCGGCATCGTGTTCCTGGCCGTGGTGCTCCACAACGGCTTTGGCCTGGGCCTTGGCTACCTGGCCGGGAAAGTGGGCCGGCTGGATGACAAGGCACGCCGGGCCCTCGCGTTCGAGGTGGGCATGCAGAACTCGGGACTGGCGGCCACGCTGGCCACCGCCCATTTCTCACCCCTGGCGGCGCTGCCGTCCGCCGTTTTCTCGCTGTGGCACAACATTTCCGGCGCGATTGTGGCCGCCTGGCTGGCCCGGCGCCCGCTCCAGGACGCGTAGAACGCCTGAAGCGGGACGGCCCTGCCGGCACGGGTCAGCAGAACGCGAGGGACCCGTCGGGCCTCGTGGGCAGCTGGCGCTCCCAATGGATGTAGTCGTCCTCCGACAAGGCGGCCTCGTCGATCTCGATTCCCCAGCCCGGCCTGTCAGGCCGAAGTTCGAGGTGGCCGTCCACCGGAAGATATGGGTCGGGGCACCAGGTGGTTTCCTCGAGCTTGTATTCGAGGATGGAGAAGTTGCTGCAGGCTGCCGCGAAGTGAAGGTTGTGGGCAACCGCCAGCGGACCCATCGGGTTGTGCGGCGCCACCGTGGTGAAGTGCGCCTCGGCGATGGTCGCGATTCTCCGCATCTGGGAGATTCCGCCCACCACGCAGATGTCCGGTTGGACGATGTCGGCCCCGCCGCCCGAGAGCAGGCTCAGGAACTCGTTGGCCGAGTACAGGCTTTCGCCGGTGGCGAGCGGCACCTTGAGTTCGGAGCGCAGCCGGTGCCAGGCGGGAAAGTACTCGGGCCGGATGGGTTCTTCGAAGAAGAGCGGCTGGTACGGGGCGAGTGCGTTGCCCAGCTGGACGGCCTGGAAGGGCTCGAAAATCTTGGCGTGGGCATCGAAGGCGAAGTCCCAGGCATCGGGGCAGGCTTCCCTGACGGCCCCGAAGTACTCAGCGGTCTCGGACACGACAAGTCCCCACCGCCGGTTGTGGATGTCACCCCGGAAGGGACTGAGCTTGAACGCCGTGAAGCCGTA
>DATCVX010000696.1:0-4750 GCA_036566705.1 Arthrobacter sp.
TTCGGCGGCGTGCTCCGCGCTTCCGGCATCGGCGCGGCTCTGGCCGACGTCCTGGGCAACCTGGGCATCCCGCTGATCCTGGCCGGCTTCCTGATCTCGGCCATCCTGCGCATCGCCCAGGGTTCCGCCACTGTGGCTCTCACCACCACCGCGGGCCTCATCGCCCCGGCCGTGGCGCTGGCCGGGCTGACCGGCATGCAGGTGGCCGCCCTCGTCATCGCCGTGGCTGCCGGCTCCGTGGTGGTCTCCCACGTCAACGACTCCGGCTTCTGGCTGGTGGGCCGCTTCTTCGGGATGGACGTCAAAACCACCCTGAAGACCTGGACCGTTATGGAAACGCTGATCGGTGTCATGGGCTTCGCCATCGCCGCTGCCCTGTTCTTCCTCGCCGGGGTTGCTGGCTAGCTTCCCCAACTGGGTAGCGCTAAGAGTCGTTTTGAAAGCTCAAAACGACTCTTAGCGCTACCTGCTTTTGGGGGTTCCGCCGTCACTCCCGGGCAGTTGCAGGCTGCTACTGGCCAGGGGCCCGGATGATGCGTCGCTGGGTTGCCGCGGAGATGGCGGCAGTGCGGTTGTCCACGCCCAGCTTTCCGTAGATGTGCACCAAATGGGTTTTCACGGTGGCCTCGGAGATGAAGGTCTTCTTTGCGATGGCCCGGTTGGACAGTCCGGTAGCCAGCAGCTCGAGCAGCTGGATCTCCCGCGGGGTGAGCGCAGGAGCAGGATTCGCGATCCGGTTCATCAGCAGGGCCGCTATTTTGGGAGCCAGGGCGGTCTGGCCGGCAGCGGCTGCCAGCACGGCCTGGCGGATCTGTTCGGGCGGTGCGTCCTTGAGCATGTATCCGCTGGCGCCTGCCTCCACGGCGGCCAGGATGTCCGCATCCGTGTCGTACGTGGTCAGGATCAGGACCGGCAGGGCCGGTTCCAGCAGCCTGATCTGTGCCGTCGCGGTGACGCCGTCCATGCCGGCGCCCATTTGCAGGTCCATCAGCACGACGTCGACCGGGTCGCCCAGGGTGTGCAGCCGTTTCAGCTCCCTGAGTGCAGCATCGCCGTCGGCCGCTTCAGCTGCTACTGAGATGCCCTCGAATTCGGTGAGCATGGCCCGCAGCCCGGCCCTGACCACAGGGTGGTCGTCGACCAGCAGAATGCGGATCCGGCTCATTGTCCGTCCCTCCCAGGAACGACGTTCAGCGGCAGACGCACCGCCACGACGGTCCCCTCGCCCGGTGCTGATTCGAGTTCGAGGGAGCCTCTGAGTGAGGTCACCCGTTCCCGCAGCGACGGGATCCCGAAGCCGCTCCCGTCTGCCCGCTCATCCATCCGCGCGGCCAGCCCGGCGGGGTCGAAGCCGGCACCGTCGTCGTAGATGTCCAGGGTGACTTCGCTGCCCAGGAATGCGAGGGTCACGACGGCGATGCCCGCCTTGGCATGGTCCCTGACGTTGGCGAGGCTGGCCTGGGTGGCCCGGAGCAGGGCCACCCGGTACGGTTGCGGCAGTTCAACGGGGTCGCCGTCGAGTTCGAACCGGCACCGCAGCCCCGGGCCCTCGGCAGCGGCGCTGGTTTCGGTGCTTTCGCAGAGCCGGCGCAGGCTCTCCACCAGGGAGGACTCGTGCAGCTGCGGGGAGGAGAGCCCGCGGACAAAGTTCCTGGCCTCCGCCAGGTTCTCCGACGCCGTCTGCTGCACCAGGGCGAAGCGCGCGGCAGCGGTGGCGGTGTCGCCGTCGGCCAGGGATTTTTCCGCCGCCCGCGCCACCAGCACGATGCTGGACAGGCCTTGGGCGAGGGTGTCGTGGATTTCCCGGGCCAGCCGTTCCCGCTCAGCCAGGACGCCGGCGTCGTGCTGTGATGCTGCCAGCTCCGCACGGGTCCGGCGGAGCTCATCCGCTGCCCGGCGCTGGTTCTCCGCCTCGCGGTAGAGCGCGCGGTAGGCCAGCCCGGTCACCACAGAGAATGCCGCCCCGAAGGCAGGACCCAGAACGACTGCAAGATGCGGCACCGCCAGTCCGCTGACAGCCCACTGGGCGGCAATCACCGCCGCCGTCATCAGCGCAATGGTCAGCAGCGCAACCCGCCGCGGGAGCAGATGCAGGTGCAGGAAGAACAGCGGGAACGCCAGCCAGGCGAAGTCGGCGCTGGCGGCCAGCAGAACCGCCCACAGCGCGGTGACGAGTCCCAGCCACAGCACGCCGTAGCGGCGAGGATCGAATCCTGTGCCGTTAGTGGCGAAGCGCTTTTCCAGGATGGTGCCGGCCAGGTAAATCCCGGCCAGAACAAGCGCGGTCCCGGCCCAGGCAGGCAGCAGCGGGTCCCCGCCACCGGATACCAGCAGCCTGAGGACGGCCACGCCCAGCAAAGCGGCGAAGCCGACGTGCAGCGTCACTCTCAGCACGTGCAGGATCGCGACAGACGGCGCAGCGTCCAGGCCGCTGAGCAATGCGTCGTCCGGTCGTTCGGGACCGGTCCCTTCCAGGGGCGGCAGGGATTCTGTGGCGGGCATTTGACCAGCTTATGCGCGCCCGGACGGCGGCGGATCAATCAAATGGTTGACCCGGGGATCAACTGTTCTTCCGCCACCTCTCAACCGCCTGCGCGATGGCGCCGGCGCCCGGCCGCGGGACAGTGGAACCAAGGGCCCTGACGGCCCGGCCCCACCGAAGGAAGAGAAAACGTGTTTCTTGCAATCCGCGACATCCGCTTTGCCAAGGGCAGGTTCGCCCTGATGGGCGGCGTCGTCGCCCTGATCACCCTGCTGCTGGTGATGCTCTCGGGCCTGACGGCCGGCCTGGGCGAGCAGTCGACGTCGGCAATTGACAAACTCGGGGCCGTCACCGACAGCGGCGCCGCCTCCAAGCCGGTGGACAGCATCGTCTTCGGCGCGCCAGGCACGAACGAGCCCAAGGCCTCCTTCACCGAAAGCGAAGTCACCGCCGCGCAGCTCGAGTCCTGGAAGAACCGGGCCGGCGTCGAAACCGCCGAACCCCTGGGCATCAGCCAGACCCGGTTCCAGGCAGTGGCCGCGGATACCGGAACGGGCACCGGAACCACCAACGTCGCCGTCTTCGGCGTCGCACTGGACAGCCGGCTGGCACCGTCCCCTGTCACCGCGGACACCGTGGTGATCGGCAAAACAGTAGCCAAAGCACTTTCCCTTGCTGGTGGCGACAAGGCCAGCGTCGGCGGAACCGAACTGGCCATCAGCGCCATCGTGGAGGACCAGTGGTACTCCCACACCAGCGTGGTCTGGACCGCGCTTCCCGCCTGGACCAAGCTCTCCCACCTGACAGGCCCGGAGCAGCTCGGAACCGTCGCCGCCATCACCTACCAGGACGGTGCCACCGTTGACGAGCCGGCCGCCAACGCCGCGGCATACACCGTGAGCGCTTCACGCACCGGATCCTTCCAAGCGCTGGGCTCCTATAAGAGCGAGAACGGCTCACTGACCCTGATGCAGGCCTTCCTCTACGGGATCTCGGCCCTGGTCATCGTGGCCTTCCTGACAGTCTGGACGGTGCAGCGGACCCGCGACATCGCTGTCCTGAAGGCTATGGGCGGATCAAGCGCCTACATCCTGCGGGACGCCATCACCCAGGCTGGGATCGTCCTGCTGGCCGGCGCGGGAATCGGCGGCGGGCTCGGCATCCTCGGCGGCTTCTTCGCAGCGCAGGCGGCCCCCTTCCTGCTCACCCCCGCCACGACGCTGCTGCCCGTCCTCGGAATCATCGCCCTCGGCCTGGCCGGCGCAGCCCTGGCCGTCGGCCGCGTCACCAGGGTCGACGCCCTGATCGCCCTCGGCGGGAACTAAATCCCCTCCGGAGCCGGAGTCCGCCCCGAGCCCATTCTCAAAGGAAACAACACCATGAACACCAGCCCCCTGAACCTCGTCAACGTCACCCTCGAATACCCGGACGGGGACGGAACCATCAAAGCCCTGGACACCGTGAACCTGACGGTCCAGGCGGGCCGGATGGTCTCCATCGTCGGGCCCTCCGGTTCCGGCAAATCCAGCCTCCTGGCCGCGGCCGCCACACTCGTCCGCCCCACCCACGGACTGGTGGTCATCGACGGCACCGACGCCACCGGGCTCGGCCACAAGGACCTCACCGCGCTGCGGCGAGAAAAGATCGGCATCATCTTCCAGCAGCCCAACCTGTTCGCGTCCCTGACCGCCGCCGAACAGCTCATCATCGGCGACCACCTGCGCGGAAAGTCCGTCAAGGCCGCCCGCGCCAAAGCCGCGGAACTGCTCGACGTCGTCGGACTCAGCTCCAGCGCGGACAAACGGCCGCACCAGCTCTCCGGCGGCCAGCGCCAGCGGGTCAACATCGCCCGTGCCCTCATGGGCGACCCCAAAGTCCTGCTCGTGGACGAACCCACCGCCGCCCTGGACCACGAACGCAGCGACTCCATCGTCCGGCTCCTGCGCCGCGTCACTGACGATTTCAGCGTCGCCACGGTGATGGTCACGCACGACACCGAATTCCTCCGGCTGACCGACTCGGTCGCCACCATGCGCGACGGCCGGCTCACCGCCCCGGTGCCGGCAAGGGCCTGAAACGCCGCCCGGACCAACCGGGCCATTTGCAGAGCGGGACGCCCGGGGAACACCGGCCGTCCCGCCGTCGTTGTGCCAGAGGCAGCGTGTTCTACCCGAGCGCTGAACTCAACCAAAGGACACCCCTTGACCCAACGCACCATCGTGATCACCGGCGCCAGCGACGGCATCGGCGCAGCAGCCGCGCGGACGC
>DATCVX010000697.1:0-2142 GCA_036566705.1 Arthrobacter sp.
CCATCCCGAGACGGTGTGGGATGCGTTGTGGAAGCGGCTGCATGAGGCCGGCGGCGGGGGACTGACCACCATCGCCATGGCCGGCGTCGACCTCGCCCTCTGGGACCTCCAGGCCCGCCGCGCGCAGACGTCCGTGACCGGTCTGATCGGCCAGCGGCAGGAATCCGCGGAAGTGTACGGTTCCGGCGTGAACCTGCACTACACGCTGGAGGAGCTGGTGGCCCAGGCCGAACGCTGGGTCGCCGCCGGGCACAAGGCAGTCAAGATCAAGGTGGGCAAGCCCGACATCCGCGAGGACGCCGAGCGCGTGGCGGCCATCCGGTCCGTGCTCGGCCCCGACCGCAAGCTCATGATCGACGCCAACCAGCGCTGGGACCTGCCCGCCACGTTCAAGGCCCTGGACGTCCTGGCGGAGTACGGGCTGGAATGGCTCGAAGAGCCCATCCGCGCCGACGACCTCTGGGCCTACCGCAGGCTCCGGAAGCATTCACCCGTGCCCATCGCCCTGGGCGAAAACCTGCACACCATCTACCGCTTCCGCGATTTCATTGAGGCGGAGGCGGTGGACATCATCCAGCCCAACATCATCCGGGTCGGCGGCATCACGCCGTTCCGGCGGATTGTGGAGCTGGCGCGGACCAACAGCATCCGCGTGATGCCGCACCTGCTGCCGGAGCTGTCCGGGCAGCTGGCGCTCACGCTGGCGGAGCCTACGCTGGTGGAGGACGTGGAGGACGCGTCCTTCGAGCAGCTGGGCATCCTGGCCGGGCCGTCGCCGGTCCGCTTCAGCAACAGCCGCCTGACCCTCACGGACCAGGCGGGACTGGGCTTCCGCTTCACGGACGCACCCTCATCCTGACGGATCCAGCCTGATGCAGATCCTATGACCGCAGATACGACACCTCCCGACGAAATACAGGTACTCCAGTGACTACTGCAACCCTTTCACTTTCCGAGCTCACGGCGGCCGCCACCCGGGCCGCCTCCATCGCGGCCACCGCGTCCGACGCCGAGCGCGCAGGCTGGCTCAACGCCGTCGCCGACGCCCTGGACGCCAACGTGGCTGAACTGGTGGAGATCGCCGATTCGGAGACCAGCCTCGGCAGCGTCCGCCTGACCGGCGAGGTGGCCCGCACGTCCGGGCAGCTGCGGCTGTTCGCCCGCGTCATCACCGAAGGCTCCTACCTTGAAGCTGTCATCGACCACGCTGACCCGTCCGCTGCGCCGCCCAAGCCGGACCTGCGCCGCATCCTTCGCCCGATCGGTCCGGTAGCCGTCTTCTCCGCCTCCAACTTCCCGTTCGCGTTCTCCGTGGCCGGCGGCGACACCGCGTCCGCCCTGGCGGTGGGCTCGTCCGTGATCGTCAAGGCCCACTCGGGCCACCTGAAATTGTCCGAACGGACGGCCGAGGTGGTCACCGAAGCCCTGCGGGCCGCCGGAGCCCCGGAAGGCCTGTTTGCCCTGGTGAGCGGCCGCGAGGTGGGAACTGCCCTCGTGCAGGATCCTGCCATCAAGGCCGTGGGCTTCACCGGCTCCATCCCCGGCGGCCGGGCACTGTTTGACCTCGCGGTTTCCCGTCCGGACCCCATCCCGTTCTACGGCGAGCTCGGCAGCCTGAACCCGGTGGTCATCACCGCGGCCGCCCTGGCCGAGCGTTCCGGCCAGCTCGCGGCGGGCCTCGCAGCCTCGTTCACCATGGGAGCCGGCCAGTTCTGCACCAAGCCCGGCCTGGTCTTCATCCCGGCAGGCACCAATTTCGCCGCCGAGCTGGCCGAAGCCAGCAAGGACAAGCCGACGGCGGCCATGCTCACCAGCCGGATCTCCGACGCCTACCCCGACGGCCTGCGGAGCGTGGCTTCGCTGCCCGACGTGACCATCGTCAGCGGCACCGTGGACCAGGACGCCACCCGCGACGGCGCCGCACCCGTGGTGTTCTCCACCTCCGCCGCCAACGTCCTGGAACGCCCGGACGAGCTGCTGGAGGAGTGCTTCGGCCCCACCACACTGCTGATCGAATACACGGACCAGGAAGAACTCTCCGCCGTCCTGGCCAAGGTTCCCGGCAGCCTGACCGCCACCGTCCACGCCCAGCCGGGCGAGGACGTCGCGGAGCTTGTGGAGCAGCTGTCCGGCCTGGCCGGC
>DATCVX010000698.1:0-1593 GCA_036566705.1 Arthrobacter sp.
ATGATGGACGGCCCCGATTTCCCGCTCCCTGTACCGCGGCTGAAGGACCCCCGCCTGTCCGTCCCGGCAGGTGCCGTGGCCGTCGCCGGCCGGCAGGCAGTCATCGCCCCGGCGATGGCCCCCGGCGGATGGTGCGTCATCGGCCAGACACCGCTGGCAGTCCTGGACGCCGGCAGCGAACCGCTGGTTCCCTACGTTCCCGGCGACCTGCTGCGGTTCCACCAGATCCAGCCCGAAGACTTCGCGTACCACGCGGGCCGGAAACTGGAGGCGGCACGATGAGCGGCTCCCTGATTATCGTCCAGCCCGGCAACTCCGTGGTCACCGACCTCGGCCGCTTCCGCGGACCCCGGTTCGGGCTGCCCGTGAACGGCGCGCTGGACCAGTTCTCCGCACGCGCCGCCAACATCCTCACCGGAAACGACGACGCCGCGCCGCTGCTGGAAATCACCGCCCTGGACTTCCGGATGCGGGCCACCACGGACGTCCTCATCGCCGTCACCGGAGCGCCGCTGCACCTCACGGTGGGCGGGCGCGAATGCCAGCAGTGGGAACCGGTATCGGTCCGGGCCGGCGAAACAGTCGCCCTGCGCCAGATCACCGGCGGGCTGCGCGCCTACCTCGCCGTCCACGGCTCGGTGGAGGCACCCGTCCTGCTCGGAAGCTGCGCCCCGGACACCGTCGTCGGATTCGGCCTGCGCCTGACCGAAGGCACTGAACTGAAGACCTCCCGAAGCGTCGCACCCATCCGGCAGCCGTACTTCGACCTGCCGCTGTTCCGGCTGGGACTGACCCGGCCCGAGTTCAGCAACCAGGCCGTCGTCGAGGTCACGGACGGGCCCGACGTGGAGGAATTCGGCGATACCGCCGACCTGCTCTACAACACCGAATACACCGTCAGCGCCCGGAGCAACCACATCGGACTCCGCCTCGGCGGCGCCCTCCCGGAACGTCAGTCGAGCACCGAAGTGCTCTCCCGCGGCGTCCCGGTAGGCGCTGTCGAGGTGCCGTCCCGGGAGGAACTCCTGGTCCTGCACCGCGGCCGCGGCGTCACCGCCGGCTACCCCGTCCTCGCGGTGGTCACCAGCCGCTCACTGGACGTGCTGGCCCAGGCCAGGCCGGGCCACACCATAACCTTCCGCAGGACCACCGTCCCGGACGCCACAGCGAAATACCGGGCGGCCCTGCGGGAACTGGAAAACCTACGTTCCACCGTCAGTACCGTCTTCGCGCTCCTCGGCATCGGCAGCCAGCCGGGCTGGCAACAGCTCGCCCCGGCAGCCGGAAGCTAATAACCCTCGCATCAGATCCAAAGCCTTGTTACCATCCCCCTTAGTAAGGAAAGCCATGTCAACTTCTACGCACGCGGCCCAGCCGCAAGAGCGGCTCAGCAGCAAGCAGACCCGCAAAGTAGTGACTGCCGGCTGCGTCGGCATTTTCGTGGAGCTGTACGACAACGGCATCTTCGCCTTTATGGCCGGAACGCTTGCCCTTGTCTTCCTGGCACCCGGCAACCCGGACAACGCCCTGTTGTTCGTCTTCGCCGGCTACGCCGTGTCCTTCTTCGTGCGCCCCCTCGGCGCCGTGGTCTGC
>DATCVX010000699.1:0-1734 GCA_036566705.1 Arthrobacter sp.
CACCAAGACCAACTCGCTGGCTGTCATTGCCAAGGCCGTCGGCGACAACGCCGGTGGCATGGGTCGCCAGGCCGCGGTTATCGCTGCTGCCTCCGGCCTGGTCCTGACCAGTGGTATCGCGGCCAACGCTGCAGACACCAATGTCCAGCGTGAATCCGCCTCCGCTTCCAACCTTGAGGTTGAGGTTTCCGCTCCGGCCGTCATCTCCGCTGCGTCCACCATTGCCATCTCCTACGAGAAGCCCGCCGTGACCACCACGCCGGCTCCCGTCGTGGAAGCACCCGAGCCCGTAGTTGAGGCTCCGGCTCCGGCTGCCCCGGCCGTTGCCACCGTCAAGGTAGCCTCTGCCGCCCCCGTAGCCCCGAAGGCACCTGTTGCTGCCAGCAGCAAGGGCCAGGCCATCCTGTCCGCAGCCTACGCGCAGCTCGGCGTTATGCAGGACTGCACCATGCTGGTGACGAACTCCCTGGCTGCCGTGGGTATCAACTTCCACGACTGGCCCGCCGGCTACCTGTCCTTGGGACAGACCGTGAGCGCCGCCGAGGCCCAGCCCGGCGACCTGATCTATTACGCAGACGGCGGCGCTGGCGTTGCCCACATCGCTGTCTACGCCGGCAACGGCCAGGCAGTGCACGGCGGCTACAACGGCAACCAGACCGTTGTATTCAGCGCCAACGTCGGCTCCGGCCCGGTTTTCATCCGCGTCAGCTAATCTCCACGGCAACGCTTCGCAAGGACCCCCGCCCTATGGCGGGGGTCCTTTGCTTTAGGGGCTCGTCGAGGATCGCGGCCCCTGCAGCGGACCCCGACACGGGCACACCCCAAAACTGCGGATTAGTTGATCCCGGCTTTCTTTGTTTACTCTTGTGGTGTCGATCCATAGCCCGGACATGCCGGGGGCAGCCGGCCCTCGCGCCCCTGACGGGTGCGGCCGTGAAGAGGTACGTGCATGCGCACTCTCGTTCTGAATGCTGGATATGAACCGCTGGCGGTAATCACCTTCCGCCGGGCGCTGGTCCTTGTGCTCACAGGGAAGGCAAGCGTTGTAGCGGAAGGCGAGGACCCTGTAGTGGGGCCGCAGGAGATTCTGGGCCGCCCGTCCGTGATCCTGCTGAACCGCTACATCCGCCCCCGATACAACCAGTCCACTGCCGTGAGCCGCCGGGGAGTGCTGCGCCGGGACGGGCACAGGTGTGCTTACTGCGGCAAAGCGGCGCACACCATTGACCATGTCCAGCCCAAGTCCCGCGGCGGCGCCGATTCATGGGAAAACCTGGTCGCCGCATGCCTGCGCTGCAACAACGTCAAAGGTGACCACACGCCCGGGGAGATGGGCTGGAAGCTCCGGTTCAGTCCGGAACCACCGCACGGCACCATCTGGCAGATCAAGGAACTGGAAAAGCCCACGCCCGCGTGGGACCCCTTCCTCCTGCCTGAAAAAGCTGCCTGAACCAATTCCTCCCGGCCCGGCTAGGCTGGGATTGTGCTTTCTGATGCCTTCGAATTCGACGCCGTCGTCCTGGCGGGTGGCCGCTCGTCGCGGCTGGGTGGCATGCCCAAGCAGGCGCTGACGTACGACGGCGCCACCCTCCTGCAGCGGTCCCTGGCCGCGGCGGCAGGCGCTCAGTCGGTTGTGGTGGTAGGCCCGGACCCAGGCCTGTTGCCAGTGGGAGTCCTCACATGCAGGGAGGAACCGCCGTTTGCCGGGCCGGCGTCGGCAATTGCCGCGGGGCT
>DATCVX010000700.1:0-5469 GCA_036566705.1 Arthrobacter sp.
GGTACCAACTTCTCCATCAACGCAGCCTTCTACACGTCCTACGGCATCAAGGAAAACCGCCGCACCCGGGCCGACTACCGGGACATCACCCTCGTGGACACCATCCCCGGCATCGTGGCGCCCGGCATCATGACGGCTCTGGTAATCATGGTGGCAGCTTCCGTCCTGGGAAAGACCGGCGCAGAAGCCAACTCGATCAACGCCCTCGCCTCGGTTTTCGCGCCGCTGGCAGGTCCGGTGGGATCAGCGCTCTTCGCCCTCGGGCTCTCCGGCGCGGCGTTCTCGTCCATGATCGCCAACGCAACTGCCGGAGGCACCATGCTTTCGGACGCACTCGGCCGCGGGCCGCAAGCGGGTTCACCTGCAGCACGCATCGTCACAGGCATCATCCTCGCGTTCGGCCTGGTCATCACCATCTCGTTCCAGGCTTCGCCGGTGGGTCTCATAGTCATCGCGCAGTCGCTGACGGTACTGATCGCTCCCTTGCTCGGCGTCTTGCTTTTCATCATGGCCAACAAGGCAGCCGTGATGGGAGACCTCCGTAACCGCTGGTGGCACAACGTGTTTGCCGCCGTCGGGCTCATCGCCATCATTGCGTCGTCCTTCAGGCTGATCACCACCCTGCTCGGCTAGGGCCAACCCGGCCGGGTCCGAATATTCTCGGGAATGCCAGGCGGCGATGCCCCAAATGGGGCATCGCCGCTTCGCTTGATGGCGAGTCGGTCCGGCGCTGTCAGCGGCCGGGCCGACCAACCCTTAAGGCGTGCTCCCGGATCGGGTATGACCTGGGATATGGTCGTGCGTTATGGCGCTGCGACTTGTTCAGGTGAATTTCAAGGCTCGGGATGACTCAGCCCTCGGCCGGTTTTGGGCGGAGGCGCTCGGCTGGGGTGTTTCCAGCGAGGGTCCAGGTGTGACCAATGTCGAGCCCGTGGGTTTCACCTGGCCGGACCCTGCCGCCGTCTGCGTCGATGTGGTCGCCGTCCCGGACCCCGAGACGGTGAAGTACCGTGCGCACCTCGATCTCGCCACCACATCCGCGGCCCATCATGCGGAGCTGGTCGCGCGCCTGCTGGAGCTGGGCGCCACGCCCGCAGACGTGGGCCAGGGCGATGTGCCGTGGACGGTCCTGGCCGACCCGGAGGGCAACGCGTTCTGTGTGCTGGAGCCCCGGGAGATCTACCGGGACACCGGGCCGATTGCCACGGTGGTGGTCAACTGCGCGGATCCGCGGGCCATGGCCCGGTTCTGGAGCGAGGCTACGGACTGGACCCTGCACGAGGTGAACGACGATCACGCGAGGCTGCGTTCGGCCAAGGGCGTGGGGCCGTATCTGGAGTTACTTCGTACGTCCGGCCCGGAGACCGTATGGAACCGTGTCCATCTCGACCTGATGCCCTATCCCGGTGACGACCAGGCAGCCGAGGTGGCCCGGTTGCGGGCTCTGGGCGCCACCGACGCCGACGTCGGCCAGGGCGAAGTGCCATGGGTGTGCCTCGCCGACCCTGAGGGCAACGAGTTCTGCGTCCTCACCCCGGGCTGACGCAGGGCCCGGCTGCTGTCACTTTGGCAGTCCGGCCAGGTGCGCGCACGCGTCCCAGAGCCTCTGCCGGGCTTTCGGGTCCGAGCCCATGCCCGGCGTCGGCAGTTCCTTCCGCTTTGACCAGAGCTTTCCGGAGACCTCCGCAGTTTCGCTTGCCGTGGCGAGCCATAGCGCGGTGTCCACGGCCTTTTCGGCCGGGGCGCCGAACGTGTTCGTGATCAGGCGGAACGGTCCTCCCACGTCCTGCAGCAGTGCCGTGTTCTTGACCAGCCCCGGGTGGACGGCGTTCGCCACCACGCCCGAGCCGCGCAGCCGCTCAGCGAACTCCTGGGTGAGCAGGACGCGGGCAAGCATTGTGGGCGGGGTTGAGCGAAGGTAGCTGTACTTGCCGTTCGCCGTCTGGAGGTCGTCGAAGTTGATCTTGGTGTTGCCGTACTTGGATGCGATGTTCACGATGCGGGAGGTCCTCGGACCCGCTGCCGGCCGGTCCGCAGGACCAGTGCCGGCCCGTCCCGTCACCGCGGCGTGCGTGAGCGCATCCAGGAGCAGGTTGGTCAGCAGGAAGTAGGCCATCACGTTTGTGGCGAACGTCAGCTCGAGCCCGTCCGGAGTTACGTGGCGCTCCTTCCGGAACACGCCCGCAGTGTTGACGAGGACGTCGAGCCTGTCATGGCGCGACAGGAAGTCAGCGGCCGCAGAACGGATCGATGCCTGGACTGAGAGGTCACACACCAGCGGCTCAAGCAGGGCATCCGGAACCAGCAAGCGGATGCCCTTCACCGCGTCGTCCGCCCGGGCTTCGGACCGCCCCACCACCACGACCGTGGCGCCTTCACGGGCGAGGCCTGTTGCCACGGCTTTTCCGATTCCACTTGCCGCGCCGGTCACCAGCGCCACGGTTCCCTCCATGGAAGCCATCGCCTCCGCCTCCTGACGCTGGTGGGTCCTGCCGATGAGGTCGCGCAAATGCGTGCGCGCTTTCAGGCTAAGCCCCGAGCGCGTAAAATCCCAGCGCCCGCCGAGATGTGCAGTGGCGGGCGTCAGGTATACATCAGCGAACCTGGTGTGGTGAGTTTCTCGCCGGTCTCGAGCCAGGTCTTCAGGCCGGAGAGGATCATTGGCCAGCCGCCGTACAGCTGGTCGTTGGCGCCCTCGCGGAGGTCGCTGTGGGTGACGGTGAGATGGCAGGAATCGCCCACCGGTTCGATTTCCCAGGTGATGGTGGACCAGCCCTCGGCCTTGACGTCCTCGCCCCAGAGCGCGCGCATGGTCTGGACAAGCTTCCGGGGCGGATCCACCTCCTTGTTCTCGCCTTCGCCCAGCGGCTCGTCGGCTTTGACGTTGCGCATTTCGAAGCGGCCGCCGGGCGTCCAGTCCGACTCGATGGTGTTGCCGAACTGGTACTTGCTCCTGATCTCGCTGGTGGTGATGGCTTCCCAGAGCCGTTCCGGGGTGGTCTTGATGTAGATTTCGAAGATTTTTTCCATGGGACTTTCCAATCTGGATTTGAGGTCGCTGAGGGCAGCGGCCCATGGTTCTGCGTATTTGCTCACCCAGCGGTCGTGGATGAGCCGGATGGGCACCGGATTCAGGAAGTGCAGCTTTTGGCGGCCCCGACGGCGGGTCACCACCAGCCCTGCTTCTTCGAGCAGCTTGAGGTGCTTGGCGACCCCGAAGCGGGACATTTCGAAGCGGGACTCAAGCGCACCCAGCGATTGCCCGTCCTCGCGGAAGAGCTCGTCAAGCAGGTCCCTGCGGGTGGGGTCGGAGAGTGCCTTGAAGACGGCGTCCATACAACCCAGAATAGGTGACCATATTGTCACCTATCAAGGGTTATGTGGAAGTTTTACCCGGCCGCAGTAAGCCGTGCGTCCAGCAGTCCGGCCGCGACTGCCGGGGCAAGCCCGGGTGCCAGCGGAAGGCGCGGGACCACCAGGCAGTGCCAGAGGTGGTAGATGTCTGCCTTGCCGGACCACACGGTAGAGGTGACATTGCCGTTCTCGTCGAGTTCCTGCTTCCAGGACCCGTGCTCGTAGTCGATGAACCAGTCGCGGGCGTGGTCCCAGATCCGCTCGTACCAGTCCGCATACTTCTGTTCGCCGGTGGCGATGTAGAGGGCTGCCGCGCCCCCTATTGCCTCGGCGGGAACCCAGCGGATGCGGGTGGTGACAACCGGCTTGCCTTCCCAGTCGACGGTGTAGACAAATCCCGGATGACCGTCCGGCTCCCAGGCGTCGCGAATGGCGGCGTCGAACAGGCCACGTGAGTCGTCCAGCAGCCAGGCTGGGACGTCCATGCCGCGGGCTTCGAGCCCGGCGCGGACGTGCAGGAGCAGGCGTGCCCACTCAACCCAGTGGCCGGGGGTTCCGCCGTACGCGCGGAACTGGCTGGCCCGGTCATCGGTGTTGTACTCCGGCATGGGGTTCCACTCCGGATCGAAGTGCTCGAAAACCCGGTAGTTGTTGTTGCGCGCAAAGTCGTGGATGAGCACCTCGGCGATATGGAGGGCCCGTTCGAGCCAGCGGTTCTCCCCGGTCACATCGGCGACGATGAGGTACGCCTCGACGGAGTGCATGCTCGCGTTCCCACCACGGTATGCCTCGGTTTCCGTGAATTCCCGGTTCCATGAGTCGAAGCACATGCCGGCGTCGTGGTCCCAGAACCTCGTGTCAGCGATGCGCAGCGCCTCGTCGAGCAGTTCCCTGGCGCCCGGGCGTTTGGCCGCAACGGCGCTGGCGGCAGCGAGGAGCACGAAGGAGTGCTGGTAGCCGGACTTGGTGTCGTTTACCGGGCCGTTTTCGTCCACCTCGGCGTACCAGCCGCCGAACTCATCATCGTGGAAGACCCCGTTAAGCGCAGCGATGCCGTGGTCGACGAGCGTCGCAGCACCCGGCCGTCCCATCAGGGCGGCGACGGCGAAACTGTGGACCATCCGCGCGGTAATCCAGAGGTGGGTCGGCTTGTCGGTGAACACCGCGCCGTTGTTGTCGAGCCAGCCGAATCCGGTGGGCACCTTTGAACCCGCGGCGAAATTGATCAGCCGGTCGGTTTCTGCCTCGAGCCATCGCGCGTGAGCGGCACTGTTCAGCCACGTCATGTTATTTCCTCTCCATGGTGCAGGGATAATGCTGGATTAGTGGGTGCCGAAGTCTGTATTTGTGTATGCGCCGGCAACACGGGTGGTGCCCCCGCAGCTGCACTGGCCGCCGACCTCAAGCTGGATGGTCAGCGGAGCGCCCGCATCAATCGTCAGGGTGACGGTCTCGCCCCGGGTGGTGGACACGCGGACTAGGTTTTCTTGTGGGGAAACGTCAGGCATGGCAGCTCTTTCGTTGCTGGTTGAGTGGATTGGTGGGTGCAGCAGCAGCGGCTAGCCGAGGGCGTCGAGGACGCCGCGGATGATGGTGGCGGCCGCTCCGAGGTAGGCAAGGACGATCAGCAGGACCTGGGCTGCCCGGGCGGGGACGAACCGGGCGGCGACGTCACCCAGCACCAGGCCGGCGAGGCAGGCCATGGCGACGGCCAGCCACATCCCCCAGGGCAGCGCGGGGAACGTTGCCGGGGCAGTGAGGGCCTTGGATACCAGGGAGAACACGCCGATGGTGAAAAAGTACGGTTGCATGGTGGCAGCGAAGGATTTGTGCTGCCATTTGGTGGCGATGGAGTACATGCTGACGGCAGGGCCGCCCACCCCCGCCGCCGTGTTCATGAACCCGCTCAGGCCGCCGGCCGTGAACAGGTAGCGGCGTCGCGGAGGAAGCGTGGCGGACTTGAGGCCCAGCAAAACGGTGAGCCCCACGGCGAGGAGCACCCCGATGGAGATCTCCAGCACCGCCGGCGGGATGAGCCGGATCAGGAAGGCTGCCGGGATGATCCCCAGCAGCGCCGACGCCGCCAATGCCACGTAACGCTGCCAGTCGATGTCC
>DATCVX010000701.1:0-4018 GCA_036566705.1 Arthrobacter sp.
GCCATCTGCTCGTGGCCGGTTTCGGGGTTGAGGCCCACGATGTCGCCGTGTTCGAGCTGGGCGATGAAAGCCAGCCCGTGACCGACGGTGGGCAGGAAGATGTCGCCGCGGGGCTCGTTGGGCTTGGGCTCGAGGGCGATCCGCAGGCCGTAGCCCTTGTCCTTGATGTAGGCGGCGGCGGTGTCAACGCCTTCCTTCATGCGGTCCAGTGCGGCGGCCAGGTCCTTGGAACCGTCGTATTCGCTGCCTTCGCGGCCGCCCCACATAACGAACGTTTCGGCGCCGAGTTCTGCGGCGAGGTCGATGTTCTGCAGGACCTTGCTGAGGGCGAAGCGGCGGACGGCGCGGTCGTTGGAGGTGAAGCCGCCGTCCTTGAAGACCGGGTGGCTGAACAGGTTGGTGGTCACCATGGGGGTCTTGAGGCCGGTCTCGGCCAGGGCGGCCTTGAAGTTCTTCAGGATCAGCTCGCGTTCGGAGGCCGTGGCGTCGAACGGGACCAGGTCGTTGTCGTGGAAGGTGATGCCGTACGCGCCCAGTTCGCTGAGCTTGTGGACGGCCTCCACGGGGTCCAGCGGCTTCCTGGTGGCCACGCCGAAGGGGTCCGCTCCGGTCCAGCCCACGGTCCAGAGGCCGAAGGTGAACTTGTCGCCGGGTGTGGGCGTAAGAGTCATGATGCGTCCTTGCATTTCGGGGGAACCGGTGAACCCCTGGAGTTAGTTTATCGCTTGAACTATATAAGCGGGAATGAGCTATGGTCAATAGCATGAGCCTGCCGATTGGGCACGAACTTCGAAAAGGAGGGCCGCATGGCCAGTTCAGCGCCGGCCGCCGGGGCCCCCGACTCCGGGACGCCGGGGAGCATGGGTGACGTCCGCCGCGGCAACCTGGCCCTGGTGCTCGGACGCATTGCCCAGTCCGGGGCAGGGATGCACCTGACCCGGGCCCAGGTCGCTGCCGCCTCCGGGCTCACCAAGGCCTCTGTCTCGAGCCTGGTGCTGGATCTCCTCGATGCCGGGCTCGTCAGGGAAATCGGGCTGAATCCGCAGGGGGAGCGCGGGCGGCCGGGCGTGGGGCTCGAGCTGAATCCGGCCATGGGCGTGATGGGCATGGAAATCAATGTCGACTACATCTCCGCGGGGGTTACGGACCTGGCCGGCAACCTGTTGCTCCACCAGACGCAGGAGCAGGACAACCGCATCGCCTCTCCAGGCTCCGTGGCGGCGGCGCTGGCCGGCCTCGCAGCTGACCTCAGGGCCAACGCGGAGGCCCAGGGGGTCCGCGTGCTCGGCGGCGGCCTGGCTGTTCCCGGACTCGTTGATGTCAGGACCGGCACCGTCATTACCGCTCCCAACCTCGGCTGGAACACCGAGGCACTGGACCTGGATGCCTTGCTCCCCGGTGTGCCACTGGGCACCACGCTCTTCAACGAAGCCAACGCGGCGGCCCTGGCGGAGCTGCGGTACCGCCCGGCCGGCGGCGCGGACTTCCTCTTTGTCTCCGGTGAGGTGGGCGTGGGCGGCGGGCTGGTGATCGGCTCCGAACTGTTCACGGGCCCCCACGGGCATGCCGGTGAATTGGGGCATGTTGTCGTCCAGCCTGACGGGACGGCATGTTCCTGCGGCGGCACGGGCTGCCTGGAAACGGTGGCGGGCCAGGACGCGATCTTTGCGGCCGCAGGGATTGCCACACAGGCGGCACCCGCTTCCCGTTCGGGCCCGGCGGCATCCGGGCTGTCCAGATCCGAGTGCCTGGCGCAGTTGCTGTCAGCGCTCGCGGCCGGGGATGCCGCTGCGCTCGGCGCCGTCACCCGGGCCGGCCGCTTCCTCGGTGTGGCAGTTGCCTCCACTGTCCGGCTGCTGAATATCTCCTCCGTCGTGCTGGGCGGACACTTTGCCATCCTGGGGGAGTGGATCATGCCCGCTCTTTCCGACAGCCTGGAACGGTACGCCCCCGGGAAAGTCCTTCCCGGCAACATCAGCCTGTCTGACGTGGGCCAGGCCGGAGCGCTGCTGGGCGCCGCCGGCAGCGTGGTCCGTTCTCTTGTGGAAGCCCCGCACCGCCTCCAGGCTCCGTAGGCCGTCGTCCGGGACCACGGCAAATCTTGATCCAACACCCCGTCTGGTCCTTCGCGAATGCTGAGCTTCAGTGGGTAGCTTCAGGGCATCAGCGAGAGCAAAGGGGTCCAACTCATGAGCATCACCGAATACTTCTCCGGCTTGGCCATCATCCTGGGGTCGCTCGCGGCCGTCCTGGGACTCTGCGCCGGCATCCTCCGGCGCGGGGCACGGCACTAAGCCCGCAGCCTTGGGGGCGACGGCAGACGCGCAGGTCACAAATGCAGTGAGGCTCCGGCCTGCGTCATCCGCAGGCCGGAGCCTCACTGCATTAATAGTGCCCCAGGAGGGAATCGAACCCCCGACCGGCGGATTAGAAGGCCGCTGCTCTATCCCCTGAGCTACTGGGGCACGTGGTGTCCGGAGCGTATATTCCGGCGCATCAAAAAGTTTACATGGCCCCGGTGCCGCTGCCGTCATGCTGGCACCTGTCCTCCACAATGCCCTCCCGGGCAGGGTTGTGCACATACGCAAAGCCGCCCCTCCCGGGAGCACGGTGTCCGCGCGAAGCTGGTGTAGCCCGGTAGGGCACCACCTTCGAGACAGGACATGATCATGACCGACATCATTACCATCCGGGGCTTTGTGGCGACGGACGTCACCACGTCCACCACCACCACCGGCATCGGGACGGCCTCGTTCCGGCTGGGGTCCCCCTCCCGTCATTTCGACAAGGCCTCGGGGGAGTGGGTCGAGGACTACATGAACTGGTTCACGGTCCAGGGGTACCGCCAGCTTGCCGGGAATATGGCCTGCAGCATCAAGAAAGGCCAGCACGTGATCGTCGTCGGCCGGCTGAAGCTGGCACGCTGGGAACGGGACGGACGCATTTACCACAAGGCCGAAGTCAACGCCGACTCAGTGGGCCACGACCTGAGGTGGGGCTCTGCCAATTACATCCGGACGGCGAAGAACGAACTGCCGGACTCTGAAACGGCCGCCCAGCGCGGCGGCGACGGCTACGACGCGGCAGCCGGGGAGTCAGGGCCTGAGGACTACCCGGAAGAAGACGGCGCTGCGGAGGACATCGTGTTCGAGGATGCCAGCGGCGACTACGTCTCCGTGGACACGGAAACCGGAGAGCTCGCCGCTGTGGCGACCTGAAGCCTGCGCTCCCACGCTGTCTCCCGCTGCGGACTGCCACACCGCAACAAACCCCGCCGTGCGGCGTGGCAGAATGGGCGGCATGACGAGCACCATGAATCACCGGCCGAAACACCCCAAAGCTCCCCGGCCGGGATCCCCGTCATCGGTGGGTATGTCGTCGGCTGGTGCTCCTTCGCGTATGGTTCTTCTCGCGGTGGCCGGCTGCCTCGCCGGTGCCGCAGCCCTGTCCGCCTGCACCGCGTCCCAGCCAGGTCCTGCAGCATCCACAGCAGTTACAAGCTCCACACCCCCGGCCAGCGCCGCCGCGCCGTCAACCACGCCGGCGCCGGCCGGTGCTGCCCAGGCAGCCGGAACCGCCGCGGGTGACAACCCGGCAACGGCCACGCTGAAGCAGACCCTCGCCGACGCGCTGAACCGCCTGGCCGCCGGAACGCCGAAACCCGCGACGGCCCAGGTGGCGGACGCGCTGACCGGTGCCGGCATCCCGGGCGCAGCACTCGAAGTCTCGGAAAGCCGTACACCCACCGGGCTGGAAGCGGACGCCATCGAAGCCGCCGTCCTGGCGGGCGGGGACTGCGTCATAGGGCAGATCCGGGACGGCAGCGTCACTGTCAGCGTCCTGCCGGTTCTTGCGAGCGGCAAGTGCTTTGTCGGGGCTCCCGCCTGACGGACGAATGTGAGTTATCCCCGCCAACCCACTAGATTTGGAACCATGGCGGAATTTATCTACACAATGACCAAGGCCCGTAAGGCCGTTGGCGAAAAACTTATTCTCGACGACGTAAGCATGTCCTTCT
>DATCVX010000702.1:0-6986 GCA_036566705.1 Arthrobacter sp.
CGCAGGACCGTGCGGAACGCAGGAAACTGGCGGACCGCCGTCGTCATGGCTGCGTAAGGTTCCACCAGCGCCAGCTGCAACAGGACGATCACGGCCAGCGTGGCGGGCGCCAGCGATCCGTCCAGCACCTGTGGCGCGCCCATGACGGCGGCAGCCAGTGCGGCCACCCCGCAGGCTGCGGTGGTGGCTGCCTGCCCCAGGCCCTCGGCCCAGGCGGACCGCTGGGACGCCCGGGTGGCTGCGCGGTCCTCCGCGGCAAGGCCGGCGAGCACTGTGGCGGCCACCCCGTTGGCGTGCAGCTCGGCACGGGCGTCGAGGGCCGCGGCGGTGCGCCGGAGCACGCCGTCCCGCAGGCTCTGTTCGGCTGTTGCAGACTTCCGGTCGGCCCACAGCGCTGCCGCAGGGGCCAGGAGCAGGCTGGCGGCGGCGGCCGCCGCCACGGCGGGAAGCGCGGCGGGCACCAGCAGGCCTGTCGCTGTGAGCGCCGAAGCGGCCACCGCGGCGGCGGTCAGGGGCGGCAGGACCACGCGCGGAAGCAGGTCCCGGACGGTGTCGACGTCATTGATCACCGAGCCGAGGACGTTGCCGCCCTGCAGGAGCCGGCGGAGGGACAGCGCCCGGCGGCTCAGTGACTCCCACAGGCGGCCGCGGAGCCGGGTGAGCGCGGCGAACACGGCGTCGTGCACGAGCAGGCGTTCCCAGTAGCGCAGGACGGCGCGCCCGATGCCGAAGAACCGCACGCCCACGATGGCGGTGAGGAGGTACAGGATGGGCGGCTGCTCACTGGCGCGGATGATCAGCCAGCCGGACACCCCGGACAGGCCGACGGCGAACAAGGCCGCAAACGTTCCCACCACCGCGGCGCCGCTGAATTGCCCGGCCACCGGTGCAAGGAGGCGGGCCAGGAGCAGACCCGTCGACGGAGCTTTGTCCCCGCCGGCGGGGCCGTCGGCTGACGGCACTGCGCCGGCCGGGACGACGGCGGCCGCCCCGTCGCCGCTGTCCGCCGGGAGGACGGCCTCCGCGCGTTCCCGGGCCGCGAAGGTTTCCGGGACGCCGGAAGCCGGGACAAACGGCCCCGTCAGGCCGCGTGCCGACACCGGAACGACGTGGTCCGCCAGGGCACGGGTCCGGGCGTCATGGGCCACCAGGATCACGGTGGCCCGGCCCCGCAGCGCCAGGATGGCTTCCTCCACCCGGGCCGCCGAGGCGCCGTCCAGGTGCGCGGTGGGTTCGTCGAGCAGGAGCACCGTGGCGCCGGACCTGATGCGCGCCAGCCCGCGGGCCAGTGCCACGCGGCGCAGCTCCCCCGGGCTCAGTTCGGCGGGGTGCCTGGAGGCCAGGTGGCCGGCGGCAGCCGCGGCCAGGCATTCACGGGCCGCCGCTGCATCGGGTTCAGGAGCCCCGGCCTGGTCAGCCGGTCCGGCCCCGCCGGCCAGGTACAGCAGGACTTCGTCGAGGACCGTCGGCTGCACCATCACGGGATGCTGCGGAACCCATGCGACGCTGTCCCGGCTGAACCCGTCCAGCCGGCCCGTGACAGTGGTGCCCGCGCCATCACCCATGGTCCCGGCCAGCACTGCCAGTACGGTGCTTTTGCCGGCCCCGCTCGGGCCGTCCAGCGCGGTGATCCGCCCCGCCGGCGCGGTGAAGGTGAGGGGCCCGACGGCGGGAGCGGACCTGCCCGCATAGGTCACCTCGAGGCCGGTGACGGTCAGTCCCCCGCCGGCTGCCGCCGCAGCCGGCGTGCCGCCGTCGGCCTCCTTATTGCCGGCGGGCAGGGGCCGGGCCTGAGCGTTTCCGGCCGGCAGGGGCTGTGGCTCCGGCGCGGCGGTGACCGCGGTTGTTTCGGCGAGCGCCGCACGGCCGTCGTCGCTGGCGTGGTGCGCGGTGCCCAGCTCACGGAGCGGAAGGTAGCAGTCCGGGGCGAGGATCAGGGCAAGGAGCCCGGCCTCCAGCGGCATGTCGCCGTGGACGAGCCGCACGCCGATGAAAACGGCCACCACCGCCACCGAGATCGTGGCGATGAGCTCCAGTGCCAGCGCGGACAGGAACGCGGTGCGCAGTGTCCCCATGGTCCTGGCACGATATTCTTCGGAAATTTCCTCAAGCGCCTTGCGCTGGGCAGTGGCGCGTCCCAGCCCCACCAGCACCGGAAGGCCTTTCGCCAGCTCCAGCATGTGGGCGGAGAGGCGTGACAGGCTGGCTTGGGCGGCTCTGACGTTGTCCTCTGTGTACCTGCCGATCAGGACCATAAAGAGCGGAACGAGCGGAACGGTCAGCACGATCACCACGGCACTGACCCAGTCGGCGAAGAGGATCCGGGCCCCGAGCAGCAGCGGAATGGCCGCGCAGTTCACCAGTGCGGGCAGGAACTGCGTGTAGTAGCTGTCCAGCGCATCCAGGCCCCGCGTGGCCAGGACTGCCAGGCCGCCGTCGGCAGGGCCGGCGGCGCGGGCCCCGTTCCGCAGAGCCCGGGCCAGCAGTCCGCTCCGCAGCTCCTCCTTGACGCCCAGGGCGGCCCGGCGGGCGGCAACGCCCTGGGCCCAGACGGTCACGGACCGCAGGACGACGCCGGCCAGTCCCCACCCGATCCCGTCCTGCCAGCCGGGGTCGGCGGCGGTGAGGCCCGCGAGCATGGACGCGACCGCCTGCCCCATCAGGACCAGGGACAGGGCCTTCAGGGCCGCCAGGAATCCGAGCCAGTAGATGGCTGAGCGCGTGGCAGGGCCGGACGGGAAGCCTGGGCGCACGGCTCAGCCCCTGGTAAAGGCTTTGGCGGCGATGGCCGGAAGGAAGCTGTGGGCCTCCGGGATGTGGGCGGCGCTGACGCGGCGGCGGAAGACCCAGTAGGTCCATGCCTGGTAGGCAATGACCAGAGGAAGCCCCACGGCCGCCACGATGCTCATCAGCCCCAGCGTGTAGTCCGAGGATGAGGCGTTGGAGATGGTGAGGTTGAATTCCGGGCTGAGCGTGGACGGCAGCACCACGGGGAACACGGCACCGAAGATCGAGGCGGAGCCCAGGACCAGGAAGGCTCCCAGCGCTGCAAAAGCCCGTCCCTCGGCGCCCTTGCTGCCCAGGAACCAGGCTGCTGCCGCGGCCACAACGGCTGCGGCCACGGCGGCGAGCGTCCACGGCTTGCCGGCCAGGACCTGGACGCTGACAGCCCATCCGGCCAGCGGCAGGAGCAGAACCGGAAGCAGGCGGACGAACCAGCTGCGCGCACGGTGGCGCACATCGCCGTCTGTCTTCAGGGCGAGGAAGGCCAGGGCATGCAGCAGCGAGAAGCAGACCACCGCCAGCCCGCCCAGGACTGCGTACCAGCTGAACCACGCGAACGGTCCGCCTTCGCGGTCGCCGTTGGCGTTAAGCGGCAGGCCGGTGGTGGTGAGCGCCAGCGCGGCGCCGACCCCGAACGCGGCGAAGAGCGAACCCAGGGCAATGGCCCAGTCCCAGCGTGCGCGCCAGCTGTCGCTGTCCACCTTGCCGCGGTACTCGAAGGCGACGGCCCGGAAGATAAGCGCCACGAGCACCACCAGCAGCGGGAGGTACAGGGCGGAGAAGAGGGATGCGTACCAGAGCGGGAACGCGGCAAAGGTTGCGCCCCCGGCGGTCAGGAGCCAGACCTCGTTGCCGTCCCAGACCGGGCCGATGGTGTTCAGCAGGACGCGGCGCTCGGTGTTGTTCCGGGCGAATAGCCTCATGAGCATCCCCACGCCGAGGTCGAAACCCTCCAGGAAGAGGTATCCCGTCCACAGCACCGCGATGGCAATAAACCAGATAGTTGGCAGCAGTTCCATTCGTGCGTTTCCTCTGCTCTTAGTAGGCGAATGCCAGGACGTCGTCCGCGGGCTTGCCGGTACCCGGGCCGCCCTTGCCGCCGGGGGTGGAGTCCCCGTTTTCGTCCACCGCGGCGTGGGCCAGTTCAGGCATGGCCGAGGCGATGCCGCCGCGGATGTACTTGACCAGCAGCTTCACTTCCACCACCAGCAGCAGGGCGTAGACCGCGGTCAGCACCACCAGGGAGGTCAGCAGTTCCCCGGCGGAGACGCCTGGGGAGACCGCGGCGGCGGTGAACATAAACACCTGGTCAATGCCGTTGAGGTCCGGGTTCGGGGCCACGACGAAGGGCTGCCGGCCCATTTCGGTGAAGATCCATCCCGCGGCGTTGGCGCCGAACGGGGCGAGGATGCCAAACACGGCCAGCCGCATCAGCCAGCGGGACTCGGGGACTGTTCCCTTGCGTGTTACCCACAGCGCGACGAGCGCCGCCAGGGCGGCGAGGCCGCCGAACCCGATCATCATGCGGAAGCCCCAGTACGTCACTTCCATGACGGGGACATACTGGATCTCCTGGCCGGCGCGGTCGCCGTAGACCGGGTTGTCAGGCAGGTGCGTGCCGTAGTCGGCTTTGTACTGGTCCAGCAGGCTGTTGACGCCCTTGACCTCGGTGGTGAAGTCCCCCTTGGCCAGGAAGGAGAGGATGCCGGGGACCTCGATCAGGGCAACGATGTCGTCGCAGTTGCCGGCCCCGAGGTTGCCGACGCTCAGCACGGAGAATCCGGTGCCGTCGTGGCACGCGGCCTCCGCGGCCGCCATCTTCATGGGCTGCTGCTCGAACATGAGCTTGCCCTGCAGGTCACCGGTGAGGGCGGTGCCGGCGAAGGAGATCATCGCGACGACGGCGCCGATACGGAGGGAGCGGATCCAGACTTTGTGGTCGGTCCGGTCCCGGCCGGGAATCTCTGCCCCGCCCGGGACGACGTTGCCGTCCGCGTCAACGGTGTCGATGCCGTCGCGGCGCCGCCGCCAGAGGTGATACCAGGCGATGCCCAGCAGGAAACCGCCGGCAACAGCCAGCGCGCCCATCAGGGTGTGCGGGACGGCAACCAGGGCAGTGTTGTTGGTGAAGACGGCCCAGGCATCGGTCATCACGGGCCTGCCGTCAATCATCTCGACTCCCACGGGGTGCTGCATCCAGCTGTTAGCCACGATGATGAAGTAGGCGGAGAACAGGGAGCCGACCACGGCGATCCAGAGGCAGGCCAGGTGGATGCCGGGTTTGAGCTGCTTCCAGCCGAAGATCCAGAGCCCCAGGAACGTGGATTCCACAAAGAACGCCAGGAGCGCCTCCAGCGCCAGCGGGGCGCCGAACACGTCGCCCACAAAGCGGCTGTATTCGCTCCAAGCCATGCCGAACTGGAATTCCTGGACGATGCCGGTGGCCACGCCCATGATGAAGTTGATCAGGAACAGCTTTCCCCAGAACTTGGTCATCCGCAGGTACTCCTGCTGGCCTGTGCGGTGCCACATGGTCTGCATGATGGCCACCACCAGGCCCAGCCCGATGGTCAGCGGCACCATCATGAAGTGGTAGACGGTGGTGATGCCGAATTGCCAGCGTGCGATTTCCAAGGCGTCCAAGGCAGTCCCTACTGTTGTCGGGTTCAACTTTTCTACGTTCCGTAGAACTTGACTTCTACCGAGTGTAGAACAATGCGCGCGGCACTGTAAACCAACAGTTCCATCATCACGGCCGGCCCACAAGGCTCCGGCGCGCCCACTGTTCTACTTGGCGTAGAAAGTGGAGCCGAAACGCGGTAAATTTGTATCTGTAGTGTTCAGCTGTTGTCACCGAGGCCTGCGGGTCCGCGGTGCGGGGATCAAAGGATGTATGGAATGGCTAGTCTTGGCGAACTGGAACGGGCAGTGATGGACCTGCTCTGGGCGGGCCACGAAGCAGCCACCGCAAACACCTTGCGCGATCTGCTGGCGCAGAGCACGGAAGCCACCGGCGGCGCCGCGGGGCATGAAGGCAAGGAACTGGCGGTCACCACCGTCCTTACCGTGCTCTCACGGCTGGAGAAGAAAGGCCTGGTTGAGCGGGAGCGCGGTACCAGGCCGCACCGCTACCAGGCCGTGTCCAGCCGGGAGGACCACACGGCCGAGCTCATGCATGAGGTATTGGGATCTGCCCCGGACCGTGAAGCGGTCCTGGCGAGGTTCATCGGGTCTGTGACGGAAAGTGAAGCCGAAACCCTGCGCAAACTGCTCGGCCACATCTAGCGGGCCATGTTCTGGACCTCATACCTGCTGGCGGTCCTTGCGATAGTCCTGGCGTGGCCGGTGCCTATCTTCCTTTCACGCGCGCAGTGGCCTGCCCGGTCGCCGTTCACCGCGATGCTCCTGTGGCAGGCCATCGCCCTCGCAGGTGGCCTCTCCATGATCGGCGCGATGCTGGTCTACGGCCTGGAACCGATCGGGGACAACCTGATCGCCGGGCTGCGGGCCCTGGCGGGGATGGTGCTGTTTAACGCCCCCACCACAGCCCTGGGCTTCTGGCATCTTTTTGCCCTGTCAGCCGCGGCCCTGCTGACCGCGCACCTGGTCTTTACGCTGCTGCTCACGTACTACAAGATCGAACGGCAGCGGCGGCGGCACCGCGAACTACTTGCCCTGCTGGCCTCCCCTTCCACCGAAGGGGCAGGAACCGTGGTCATCAGCCATGACTCACCGGTGGCCTACTGCCTGCCCGGCGGGGCGCGCTCTGTCACCGTGCTGTCCGACGGCCTGATGGCAGCCCTGGAACCGGCCGAGCTCCGCGCCGTCCTGATCCATGAAAACGCCCACCTGAGCCAGCGCCATCATCTCCTGCTCTGGGCGTTCGCCGCGTGGCGGCAGGCGCTTCCCTGGCTTCCCACCACGCGGCTGGCGCAGGAGTCGGTGAACTCGCTCATTGAGATGCTGGCCGACGACGTCGCGCTGAAGACCGAGAGCAAGGCCACCCTGATCAAGGCCATCGCGATTGTGGCCAGCGGCTCCCCCGGTGCCCCCGCTGCCCGGATGGCCTTCGGCGAACCTGAGCTGTCCGACGGCGAACCCGGCCAGCCGGGTGCCACCGGCGGCGCCGGTTCGGCCCGGACGACGGCGTCCCGCGTCAGCCGCCTGCTCTCGCCGCAGCCTCCCCTCCCGGAGCCCCTGCG
>DATCVX010000703.1:0-16750 GCA_036566705.1 Arthrobacter sp.
GAAGACGTAGGCCTGTCCGCCCGATTCGGTCCTGGCCCAGAGTGCCAGGAGGCCCTTCAGCAGGACCTCTCCCCGGCCGTGCGGCAGGATGCCTTGCCGGGTCAGCATCAGGACGTGCGCCAGGCTGGCTTCGACCATGGCCGGGTAGATGTGGGGTGCCGCTTCGTTGAAGGCGTCCCGCAGGTGGTTGTCCCAGTAGACGCTGAGGTTTTCCTGATCCTTGAGCTCGGGGCGTGGCATGGACTGGTTGAGGGGAAGTTTCATTCGGGTCTCCGGTTTCATTGATCAGACAGCCGTGGGGGCCATTACAGGAGTAATGGGGGCCTCGGCACCGGCGGCCCGCTGGCCCCGCGCCTTCCGGTCGCGCCGTGGCGTCTCCAGCCTTTGGGCGACGACCAGCACTACGAGGATCAGCGCCATCTGGAGCGTGCCGTAGGCTGCGGCGGTGCCGAACTCGTTGGAATAGATGCGGTTGTAGATCTCGACGGACAGTGGGGCGTAGCGGGCGGGGTAGACCACCACGGAAGCCACGTACTCACCGAAGCCCTGGATAAAGGCCATCAGCGCACCGGCGAGGATGCCGCGGGACATCAGCGGTACCGTCACGGTCCGCAGCGCGCGCCAGGGTCCGGCGCCAAGGTTCCGGGCGGCTTCCTCGACACTGGGGTCGATCTGGGCCAGTGAGGCGTTGGCGGATCGGAACACCAGGGGCAGGAAGCGTACGAAGTAGGCAACCGGGAGGATCCAGAGCGATCCGATCAGTACCTGGCCGAGATTGAACGGGCCCGGGGTGGCGAAGGCCGTGACGATGTTGACGCCGATGACGGTGCCAGGGAGCGCCCACGGGAGCATCACCATCACGTCGAGCAAGCCCCTGCCCGGCCCTTTCCACCGGGTGACAACCCAGGCTGCGAGGACCCCCACCAGGATGCAGCCGAGCATCGCGACGAAGGACATCTGGGCACTGACCAGGATCGGGCGCAAGGTTACGGGGTCAGTGAAGATCCGGGCGAAGTTGTCCAGGGTGTAGTCGGGCGGCAGGATCTGGGTGGTCCACGACCCGTCGACGGTGAAGGACAGCAGGGCGATCGTGGCCGGCGGTGCCATCAGGAACAGGACGACCAGCAGCGATCCGATGCCGGCGCCAGTGCGGGGCAGCACACCGTGGAGGACCTTCACGGCCTGGGGCGTGCCCTTGGAGGAACCACGGTGGAGGCGCCGGTTTTCGTACCAGCGCATGGCCAGCAGGAAGAAGATTGACACCGCAGAGAGGACCACGGCCTGGGCCGCGGCAACATCGTAGGCTCCGCTGGTCCGGGAGGCGACGATCTGCATGGTCAGGGTCTGCACGTTGTAGAACTGGGGTGCGGTGAACGATGCCATCGAGACCATGAACGTCAGGAGGGTTCCGGAGACCAGTGCAGGGGTGAGCATGGGCAGGAGAACCGTGCGCCACATCCGGAAGCGGCTTGCGCCCAGGTTCAGCGCCGCCTCCTCCATTGAGGCATCGGATCCGGCGAGTGCCGAGGATACGGCGAGGTAGAAGTAGGGGTACATCGTCATCGTGTGGACCAGGAGCACGCCCCAGACGCCGTTGGCGGAGACCGCAGCAGCGTCGGCGCCGAAGTAGCGCGCCAGGAAGCGTGGAACGATGCCGCTTTCGGCGTACAGGAAGTAGAAGGACACGGCGCCAATCAGCGGAGGCAGCGCCATGGGCAGCAGGGCGAAGAGCCGCAGCACCCTGCGGCCCGGAAAATCAAAGCGCGACAAGAGGACGGCGAGTGCCGTGCCCAGCACGCCGGTGGTCAGGACAGATCCCACCGAGATGCCCACCGAGAGTCCCAGTGCGGTTGCTGATGAGCCGTTGATAAATCCCTTGTAGGCGGCCCCTCCGCCCTCCGCGCTGGTGGTGGCCGTGGCCAGCATCGGCACCACGATGTACACCAGGAGCACCAGCACCACCGGCGCGGCGAGGAAGTAGACGAACCGGTCCGAGGACGTAAGGGAGGACCTGTTCCGCAGCTTCGGGACAGCGATACTCACGGCTCCACCAGCCAGACGCGGTCCTGGTGCGGTGCCATCGACACCAGGTCCCCGGGTTCGGCGCGGTCCACGGTGTCCGGCGCCGAAACGACAATCTGCTCGCCGTGCCAGTCGATCTCGTAGATGTTGACGGCGCCGGTGAACTCCGCGGTAAGGACTCTCCCCGCGAATTGTCCGTCTGCCTCCTTGGCGTTGCTGACGGTGAGGCTGATGGATTCCGGCCTGAGGGACACCGCTGCCTGGTCCCCGGCGGAGACCCGGGCGGAGATCGATCCTTCCACCCGGGGTGTCTTGAGAACGGTGCCGTCGGCCAGGCTGATGCTGACGGAGCCGCCGTCGACGCCGAGCACGGTACAGGGCAGCACGTTGGAGCGGCCGATGAACCTGGCAACAAAGGACGTCGCGGGCCGGTTGTAGACCTCGCGGGGGGACCCCACCTGATGGAGCTCGCCTTCGTTAAGCACGGCCACGCGGTCGCTCATCGCCATGGCCTCGGCCTGGTCATGGGTGACGTAGAGGCAGGTGGTGCCGGCCGCCTTCTGCGTGGACCTGATCTCGGTCCGGGTTTCCTCCCGCAGCTTGGCGTCCAGGTTGGAGAGCGGCTCGTCCAGCAGCAGGGCTGCCGGCCGGATCACCAGGGCCCGGGCCAGGGCTACGCGCTGCTGCTGCCCGCCGGAAAGCATGTCGATCCGGCGGTCGCCGAACTCCTGGAGCCCCACCTGTGCCAGTGCCTCGTCGATCCGGCGGTTCTTGTCCTGTGTGGGCACATTGCGCGCATTCAGGCCGTAGGCAACATTTCCCCGGACGCTCATGTGCGGGAACAGGGCATAGTTCTGGAAGACCATCCCGGTATCCCGCTTGTTGGGTGCCGTGTTGGTGACGTCCTTATCGCCGAAGTGGATGCTTCCGCTGGAAGGCTGGATAAAGCCGGCCACCATCCGCAGGGTTGTCGACTTGCCGCAGCCGGAAGGACCCAGCAGGGTGAAGAATTCGCCGTCATCAATGGTGACTGTGAGGTTCGATACCGCAGGCTTGGCCCCCGGATACTGCTTGCTGACGCCTTTGAGGGAGACGCGTGTCATGTTGGCTCCACTTGTGGTGGTAGGTGAGTGGAGGCCGGAGGTGTTTCGGCCCCTGGGGTCTGGTTCGGCGGGACGGACGGTGGCCGCCCCGCCGAACAGGGTTTAGCTGTTGCCTTGGCCCTTGATGTTTGCGGCCCAGTAAGCGCTCCATTCGGGTTCGCTCTTGTTGACGCGTTCCCAGTTGACCTTCATTTCCTTTAGGTCAAGGTCGGCCAGCCAGGCCGGTTCCTTGGGCAGTGAGATCGTCGGGATCTGGAAATAGGTTTCTGACAACTTGGTCTGCTCGTCTTTGCTCATGAGGAATGACAGGAACGCGTCCGCTCCGGCAGGAGAGGGGCCGTCCTTGATCTTCGCCACGCCGTCAATCAGCATCGGCGCCCCGGATTCGGGCACTACCGGCGTGAAAGGTGCCTTCTGGTTCTGGATCTGCAGCATCACATCCTGCAGGTTCCATGCAGTCACTGCGGCTTCCTGGCGGGTGATCCTCAGGTAAAGGTCCGTCGGGTTGGCGGCGTAGACCTTGGTGTTGGCATCGAGTTTCTTGAGCCATTCGTAGCCCGCGTCGGGGCTGCCCGCCGCGTCGAACTGGCGGTCAACCATGGCTGCATAAATGCTGCGCATGGTCCCGGATGCCATGACATCGCGGATGGCGATCTTGTCCTTCATCGCCGGGCTGATGAGGTCATCCCAGTCTTTGGGAGCCTGGTCGGCGGAGAGCATCTCCTTGTTGTAGAAGATGACCTCTGCCAGCTTCATCTCACCTACCCAAAGACCGTCCTTGTCGCGCTGTTCGGCGGGAACGGCGTCGATGACATCCTTCGGCGCCGGCGAGAGTACCTGTTCGGTAGCGGCCTGCTGCATCTGCTGCTGGGTGCCGCCCCACCAGATGTCGCCCTGCGGGTTGGATTTTTCTGCCTTGACGCGTTCCAGTGCCTCCTGGGCACCTAAGGTCAGCAGCTGGATCTTGCCGGCATACTTCGGGTTGGCCTTTTCGAAATCCGCCACGACCTCGGTAGCCAGGGCCTTGTCCCGTGCCGTGTATATGGTCAGGGTCCCGGGATCCTCGGCACCGGCCGACGTCCCGGAGGGTTTGGGTGAATCGAGTCCGCAGGCAGACATTCCCAGAGTGAGTGCGAGACCGCCGGCTAGCAGCGCGAATCGCAATGGACGTGACGTCATTGGTTTCTCCTAGTACTTATTGTCTGGCTGATGGCGGGAAGGGTAACTTCGTGGTTTATTCATCCGGCGACCCCGGTGAAGAGGGTTGCGGGGCTCTTCACCACTTTCGCGATGGCGCCATGGAGGATCGCTTCCTGTCCGAGCTCGGCGAAGACCACTTCGGTCAGGGAAGGCGCCGATTTCTGGACCGTGAGGCGGAGCTTCTCCCGAGCGTCGCGATCCAGGAGGACCGCGTCGCCGGAGAAGATCACGCGTGCCGGATTGACCACGCAAACGCAGATGATGGCGGCGAAGGCCCATGCCTGAATGACCTCCTCCAGAAGCCGGACGGCTGCCGGTGAGCCTTCGGTGCAGAGGGATTCAACCACTGCCTGCTCCGGAAGCTCGAGGCCGAGCAGTGCCCCCGAAGCGCGGATGCCCGGGGCTGTCCAGCGCCGTTCGTAGTCGCCCCGGTCCCCGCGCGGGCCAGCCTCCAGGCCCTGGGGCAGGAAGCCAATTTCACCCGCGGAACGGCTTGAGCCGGCAAGGATTTCTCCCCCGGCGATGATCGTCGCGCCGATGCCCTCGGCGATGTGGATGAGGACCAGATCGTCCACGCCGTTGCCTGCGCCGTCCACCCGCTCCCCCAGGGCGATGAGGTTGACGTCATTTTCCACCGTGGTGCGGAGACCTGTGGTGGCTTCCAGCTCGTCCATCAGGTGCAGGTGGGCAACGGGGCCGAACGCAGGAGCCAATGCCACCGAGCCGTCGGAGGCGACGACGCCGGGCAGTGCCACCACAACGTGGACAGGCGGAATTTCCGCCCGGCGGTGGAGTGACATCACAGCGTTTGCCGTGCTGCCCACCGGATCCGCCGGATCAAATTCCTGTTCGGCAGCATCCAGGTGTTTTCCCTCCAGGTCCACCAGCGCGCACCAGATCCGGGTGCCCCGGAGGCCGACGACGGCGATGGTCACCGAGGAGCGGTTGAGTTCGATCAGGGTCCGGCGACGGCCGCCCGTCGATTCCTGTTGCCCGACGACGCGCAGGTAGCCGGCGTCGCTGAGGTCCTGCACGATGCCCGTGACCGTCGAGGGGCTGTACCCGGTCCGGTGGGCGAGGTCCGTGCGTGCCAGGGGGCCTGCATTAAGCAGGGTGCTGAAAATGGCGCTTACGCGAATTTGCCGCAGCGCATCCCTCCCCGTAGGCGCGCCGGACTGTGATCCACGTAACATACTTACTTTATACGGCGAAAAAAGTAAGAAGGCAAGGGCATTGGATTGTAGGTAGCAGTAGGTGTCGGCGAGTGGTGTTCCTTCCCGTTCCCCATTACTGGCACACTGAGCCAATGAATGAGGCGCGCACCACCACCCGTCGGCCGGGTCTCCGGGCAGCGATGTTTGTCGATTTCGACAACGTCTACCTGGGCCTTCAGGCCCTGGATCCGCAGGCGGCGAGGCGGTTCGCCGAAGACCCCAAGCACTGGGCCGATGCACTGTCGGCCGGCGGGCCCGGTGAGAATTCACGCCGCTTCCTCATCCGCAACTGCTACCTGAACCCGGTGGCGTTTTCGAAGTACCGGACGTACTGGACGAGGGCGGGCTTTCGGGTCATCGACTGCCCCTCACTGACGCAGCGGGGCAAGAGCAGCACCGATATCAACCTGGTCCTCGACGCCATGGACACGCTGACCGGGGTCAGTGAAATTGACGAGTTCTTCATCGCCTCGGCCGACGCCGATTTCACGTCACTGATCCAGCGCTTCCGCGCCGCCGACAAGCTGACCACGGTCATCGCCGCCGGCGCCGTGGCCTTCGCGTACCGCGAGATGGCGGACAACGTGGTGGAGTCCCACGACTTTGTGGCCATCCTCAACGGCAGCATCGTGGAGCCCCTCCGTGCGGTGGGGTCCGGCCAGCCACAGAAGGAGGCACAGGGAGCGGCGAAGGCAAAGCCGAAGACGAAAACCAAGCCTGTTTCCGCCGCGATCCGGGAGGTCTGCGACCTGGTCCGCTCGGCCCCGGGCCCGGTTGGCGGCGCCATGGTCGCCCACAGGGCGCTCACGGTGGACCCTTCGCTGAAGACGGACTGGGGCGGCTTCGGGAAGTTCGGGACGTGGGTGGCGCAGATCGGCCAGGGCGTTGAATACTCCCCCTCGCGCGGCGGCTGGGTCTGGGACGCGCAGCGGTTTTCCAGTGATGACCTCCCCGTTGAGGCCGAGGTCGAACCCGGCATTGAGGAGCGGGTCGCCCGGGTGACCGACGTGCCCGCACTTTCCGAAGCCCAGTTCCGGCAGCTGTTCGAGGCGATGGCAGCCAGGCTCCAGGAGCAGCCGGTCAACCGCAGCGACTTGTCCCGGTTGGTCCGCGACGACTGCGTCACGGCAGGCCAGCCGGTTTCGCGGGGTGCCGTGAACTTCGTGATCCAGGGCCTGGGCTACGTCAATTACCAGCTGGACGAGACCGCCACGGCGGAAGGGCTCGCAGCGGCCTGGACCGAAGATGTCGAAGAGCTGTGCCGGGTGGCGCTGATGGAGTTCGACGACGGCGAGCGGATGGCGCTGAGGCGCTGGGCCAGCGGCGGCTTCCTGGAGTCGTGAGGACTCAGGGCCGGCATCCGCCCAGCCGCGCCGTAACCTTCTGCGCAGCCGCGGCACACGCTTCGCCCAGGCTCTGAAGCCGTTCGGCCGAGACCCTGAACCGTGGCGCCGGTATCAGGACCGCGGCAACCACATCGCCCCGGTGGTCGTAGACCGGAGCGGCAACACCCACCTCATCGACGGATGATTCGCCGTAGTTGACGGCCCAGCCCCGGCCTGCCCCTTCCTTGAGCCGGACCAGGTAGGCATCGAGGCCAGCGTCGTCGAGGCCCGGCAGCGTGACGGTGCCGCTGCGGAGCAGGGACCTGACGCGTTCCTCCGGTTGCCCGGCGAGGAACACCTGCACGGACGCGCTCATCGCATCGCCGTAGCGGGCGCCCAGCGGGGTGGTGTGCTTAATCTGCTGGCGGCTCGCGATCTGCTCCACGCACATCGATTCGTTCCCGTTCCAGACCATCAGCGCACTGGTTTCAGCGGTCTGCTCCGCGAGTTCGCGCAGGACCGGGTACGCCACCCGCCGCTCCTCGAGGTCGGCCAGGAGCGGCCCGGCCACGGCGATCAGCCCCAGGCCAAGCCGGAACCGGCGCGTTTCCTCGTCCCGTTCCACGAGGTGTTCCTGCTCGAAGGTGGCCAGAATCCGGGAAACGGTGCTCTTGTGCAGCCCGATGCGGTTGGCGATTTCCGTGACGCCGAGCAACGGCTCGTCGACCGTGAAACTCCTCAGCACGGCGATGGCGTTGACGAGGACGGACGCGCCCTTGCTGTCGCCGGCGCCCGCGATGTCAGTGGATTCTGTTGCACTCATGATGCGAGGGACTCCCGGTATCTGTACAGTCAGGTGGTGTTGCGCGGAAAGCAACACTGTTGCCCTAAGGCTACCAAGTGCGTGGCCACGCGTGCTGCGGCCCACTCGCAGCGCACGAGGAATCGGCACTGGCGGGCACACACGCCTGACGCTCCCGGGGAAACCGCCCAAAGCCACTTTCTCAAACTGGACCTATATTTCCAGTCCAGTTCACCGCTACGGTGGAAGCCATGCACATACCCCTGATCCAGATCGATGCCTTCGCCACTAAGCCCTTCGAGGGCAATCCAGCAGCCGTGATGCCCCTGGAAGCCTGGCTGGAAGACTGTGTCCTCCAGCAGCTCGCCGCAGAGAACAACCTCTCCGAGACGGCCTTCATCGTGACGGATATCCCCGGCGAGGCTACACCTTCCGACCTGTCGCAGCCGGCCTACCACCTCCGCTGGTTCACACCCGCCATTGAAGTGGACCTCTGCGGTCACGCGACCCTGGCCACAGCCTCATACCTCTTCACGGACGTCCATCCTGACGCCAAACGGCTGCAGTTCTGGAGCCGCAGCGGCTGGCTTTTTGTGGAGCGCGACGGCGATGGCTTCATCCTGGACTTCCCTTCCGAAATGCCCGAACCGGTGGCCGTTGACCCCTCGGTCACCGAAGCCCTTGGCGTTCCAGCACTCGAGGCTTTCCTGGCCACCGACCTCATCCACGTCGTCAGGGATGCCGAGACGGTGCGCAACCTGACCCCCGACTTCGGGGCGCTTGCGAAATTGCCGGTGCGCGGCGTCGTCGTCACCGCTGCGGGTGACGGGACCGGCCATGACTTCGTCTCACGGTTCTTCGGTGCCCGGGCCGGCATCGATGAGGACCCGGTGACCGGTTCGGCGCACTCCCAGCTGGCACCGCTTTGGGCCGGCAGGCTGGGCAGCACGGTGTTGTCCGCCCGCCAGCTCTCGGCACGCGGCGGCACAGTACTCTGCCGGGTGGAAGGGGAACGGACCCTTCTGTCCGGCACGTGCGTGCGGTACCTCGAAGGTACTGTGCACTGGGCAGGCTAGGTGCGTTCAGCGCGCCGGCGGGTGAGCCTGTCCAAACCCCGCCCGGCAGTCGGGCTCCCGCCCTCCTCCCGGGAAGCAACGGTAAAGGACGCCACAGTTTCCAGCCGCGGGTGCAGTTCATCGCCGCCTTCCACCACGCCTGTCTGCCACCACAGTTTCAGCCCTTCCTTGACAACTTCGAGGGTGGCCAGGTTGTTGGTGAACCATGGCCCCTCAACGCGTGTCCAGCGGAACGGCGGGTCCGGCACCCGCGCCGAGCGGGCCACCAGGGCGCCCACGGGTGACGCCAGGCCGTAAGCCATGACCGCGCCAAAGTATCTCATCAGCCGGGGAAGGGGGTTGCGGATCGGGGAACAGACGGTCTGGATGATCCGGCTGCCCGAGGACCGCTCCACCTCCGCCACATAGGAGAAGTGCACGTCCCCGGACAGGAACGTGACGGTGTCCGGGGACGGTCCGCGTTTGCCGTCGGCCACTTCAGCCGCCATGGCAGCCACCTGGTGGAAGCTTTTTTGGAAGGCGGCCCAGTGTTCCAGGTCAACGGCCTGGCGCAGCTTCTCCCCCGCCCGGGCGGGGCGCTTCCCCCATGCGCCTTCCGATATGGCCTCATTCCACGACTCGACGTGGTGCAGGCCCATGGGCAGCAGGAAAGGCAGCGACGTGGCCACGAGCAGATGGCGGAATCCGCCGCGCATCTGGCCGTCAAGCCAGGCCATTTCATCGTCGTCAAGCAGGGCACGGGCTTCCGGATCCAGGTTGCGGGCAGCCCGGGAGTCAACCACTATCAGCCTTGTGTCGCCGAAATCCCGACAGTAACTCCACCGGTAGGATTCCGGGTCCCGGTCCGCGCGTTCCGCAAAGTTGTCCAGGTCAGCGCTGATGTCGGGCTCGGCCTCGCCGCGGTGCCCGGCGATCCGCTGCCACATGGCATCCTTCAGACGCTCTTGCGGAGAGAGGTTGCCCAGGTGCTGGTAGACCCAGTAGGAGGCCAGCCCCGAGACAATCCGCCCATGCCACCATGAGGTGGCTTCCATGGCCCGCTTCCAGCTCAGCGATGCGTTCCAGTCGTCGCGGATGTCGTGGTCGTCAAAGATCATGGCGCTGGGCAGGGTGGACAGCAGCCACCTGTTCGCAGGATCGGACCAGGCGAGATTGTAGAGGTGGGCATATTCCTCGTAGTCCTGGAGTTCCTCGCCGGGCGGCTCCTCGATGTCGCGCCGGGCCCGAATGAACTGCTGCATCTGCTCGCTGGTCAGGTCTGCGTACACCTGGTCTCCGAGGAAGGCCACCAGGTCAGGCCACGGCAGCTCACCGCCGGCGGCCATCGCCAGTGCGTAGGCGCGAAGGGAGTCGACGCCGTGCGTCCTGTTGCCGGATTCGTCGTGCGGGACACTGGTGCGGCAGGAGCCGTACGCCATGCGCAGCGGCTTGCCGGGTTTCAGCGTGGCGATCACCGGGGGCGGAAACCCGGAGGCTGGCTCGGGCCAGACTTGTGCACCGTCGATTTCCAGGGTGTAGGGGAGCACCGATCCGGGGTCCAGCCCGTCTGCCTCCACCAGTGCGTAATGATGGCCGTGCACAGCGAAGGTACCTGCCTCCCATTCCTTGCCTCCGGCGCGGACTGACACCCGGGCGGCATTTCCGGTCTCCACCCAGATGCTGGCCGAGGTTTCATCCACGTACCGCATCATGGGGCCGAGCACCAGGGGTGAGGTCGTCATGACTTAGTTGTACCCGTTCCGGCCCTCGGCAACCATGGGTGCAGCCAAAGAACCGTGGAAACACCCAGGGCGTGGCTGCCACTACGTCAACGGCGAGAAGCAATGCGCCGCGCGGCGAATCCAGTCAGCACCGCCACAGTGGCCGCCATGAGCAACCCTGCCAGCAGGTACACGCCGAAGAGGGCCGGCGCCGGGGTGGTTTCGTCAATGAAGGGAGACGGAGCCAGCGTCCACAGGATGCCCGCGGCCCAGGCGCCCGCGTTGACGGGAATCCAGAAAGCAGTCTGCACGCCTTTGCGGCGCAGGACCAACCATTGGAGTGTCGGGATGGAGAGCAGCAGCAAACAGCCGAGCACCGCTGCGAGGACAAGCACCAAAGGTGAACCAAAGTCGATCCCGCCCAGGCTGCTGGGGAGCATCCCAATGGACCAGGCGGCGGCAGCCCCCGTTGCGGTCGCGAAAATCCAGGGCGACCGGGGTACGGCGGGGCCGAACCCGAAGGACTGGCCGAATCCCAGTAAGCCGCCTTCACACGCTCCGGCAAGGACCATTGCCGGATAGACCACGGCGGCAGGCGCGGCGAGCAGGCTCAGGCCGCCGCCAACGATAGCGGGAATGGCAAACCCTGCGGCTTCAGCGAGCGTTACGGACACAACCCAGCGGCGCAGGAAAGGGTCCCCGGGCATGGTCAGCGCGGGCCGTCCAGCGCGGCGAGGACTGCTTGGGCGCAGGCACTTTCCAGGGTGATGTCCATAACGAAACCCTACTCCGCGGGACCGGGACCGGCACCGGGCAGTGCCCGCCGCCGTGGCGCGGCAACGCGAGGTATTCGATTGGGGCAACTCGCGCAAACAGCGACGCCGTCAATGCTGAGAGCACAAAGAGTCACCGAGCAAAGGCCCGCGCTAATTTCTGTATGCGTTATGGGATACGCCTCCCTTCACGTTCTCCTCCGTATGTCTTCCACCGGAGTGTGCCGCGATCAACCGATCCCCTTTGGGCAGTTAAGTGCGGATATCTTGACTCCTCACAATATGTCGTCTTTAGTTCATAGTGAACAAAGCGCACAAAACTAAACACTAAGGAAGGCACGCTGGTGTTGACTGAGGACAGGCAAAATCAGATCCTTCGCGAGCTGGCGCTCCGCGGGTCATTGAACGCGGCCGAGTTTGCGCGGAGGAAGGGGATCTCCGGCATGACCGTGAGGCGCGATCTTGCCTTCCTCGACGGACAGGGCCTGCTTCAGCGTGTCCATGGCGGGGCCGTGGCAGTGACGGGCTCCGCCCGAGGTCCTGCCGGGCAGGTTCACGGAAACACCAACCACGCCGCAAGGGACGCAGGAACCCAGGCTCTGGCCGGAAGGAGCACCGGCCCTTCCGTCAGACAGCGCCCGCTCGCCACCATCGGCATGATCGTGCCCACGGCCAGATACTACTTTCCCGGGGTCATCAGGGGTGCCGAGACGGCAGCCCAGGAACTGGGTGTCAGGCTGATCCTGGGAGTCTCGAACTACTCGCCTGCCGAAGAGCAACGCCAAATTCAACGGCTGTTGAAAAGCGGTGTCGACGGACTGCTGGTGACGCCCAGCGGCGAATCTCTGGCGAACACGCCCACCCTGGGCCTGCTGGCATCCGCCGAAATACCCGTGATCGTCGTCGAACGCTCGATCGATGGAGTCCTGGATGACGGCCGCCTGGAATCCGTCCGGAGCGACCATGTGCGGGGGGCGGAGATCGCAGTAAACCACCTCCTGTCCCTGGGCCATCAAAAAATAGCGCTGTGCGTGCGCGAAAGCAGTCCCACATCATCACCCGTCAGCGAAGGCTACCGCCTGGCCATGCAGACAGCCGGGATTGCGCAGGATGCCGCCCTGACACGCACCATCACGCTGGCGGCAAACGACCCCGAAACGCTCCGCCGGGAGCTGGACAGCATCGTCAGCGGTTTCAAGGACGCCGGGGCGACTGCCGCCGTCGTCCACAACGACGAGGATGCCCTCATGTTTGCTGACCTGTGCGAGGCCAGGGGGCTCCACATTCCGAGGGATATTGCGCTGGTGGCCTACGACGATGAGATCGCGTCATTCGGGACCGTGCCAATGAGCGCCGTGGCACCGCCTAAGTTCGACGTCGGCTACCACGCCGTGCAAATGTGCATCAACCGCTTGGGCCCCCGCCGGGTCTCGAGCCTGGCGCTTCAGCGGGTCATCTTGTCTCCCACCCTGATTGTCAGGGAGTCGACGGCCAGCTAAGGGCAAGCGCACGATCCTAGCCATCCAAGCCGATAAAAACCCTACGATGTTCACTACTGTTCACTTCGTTGGCTTTGTTCAATTTTGCGTGTTTCATTGAAATACATGATGTGGCAGCGACCACATCCCCACCTTCGCATCGTGGATTTCAAGGGAGAACAATGAAGCGTCGCAATCTGCTCATCGGGGCGGCCAGCCTGGCCAGCAGCGCACTGCTGCTGGCCGCATGCGGAACGGGCCCCGCCCCGTCCGCAGCCCCCACGCCCACCGAGGATCCCTCGGGCACCATTACTTTCTGGTCAGCACTGGCAGGCATGGACAAAGTGGCCGCCGCGTTCAACGCGAGCCAAAGCAAAATCAAGGTCACGTTCGAAACGGTCCCCAACGCCGACAGCGGCGGCTACGCCAAGCTGTCGACGGCCATCACTGCGGGTAACGGCCCGGACGTCTCAACGATCGAATACCCGCAGCTGCCGCAGTTCGTCAGCAACGGCCAGGTGCAGCCGCTGGATGGGCTGATCGACAAGGCTGCCACCGTGGACAAGCTTGGCGCCGAAATTCGGGGCATGGTCCAGTTCGGCGACAAGACGTATGGCCTGCCGTATGACGCGGCGCCCATGGTCATGTACTACCGCAAGGACATGCTGGCCAAGGCAGGCGTCGAGGTCCCCAAGACCTGGCAGGAATTCGAAGAGGCGGCCCGGAAGCTCAAGTCCGTGGCACCTGACGCCTACCTGGCAAGCTTCAACCCCAACCAAGTACCAGCCACCGCCGCACTGGCCTGGCAAGCGGGGGCCAAATGGTTCGGCACGTCGGGCGACAGCTGGCAGGTCGGCGTCAACGACGACGCCACCCAGAAGGTGGCCGCCTATTGGCAGAAGCTGATCGACAACAAACTCGTCAAGGTGACGCAGGCTTACAGCGATGAGTGGAGCCTTGACCTGGCGAACGGCACAGTCGTTGGCGTCGTAGGCGCGAACTGGAGCGCCACGGGCATCCAGAAACGGACTGAAGCCAGCGGACAGAAGGGGCAGTGGATCGCCGCCGAAATGCCGAACTGGGGCACACCGGCCGGCGCCTTCTATGGCGGATCCAGCTTCAACGTCACCAAGAGCAGCAAGAACCCGGCAGCCGCCGCCAAGTTCATCGAGTTCCTCACCACCAACCCGGAAGCCATCAAGGCACGCGGGAACACCGGCTCAGCCTTCCTGGCTTTCCCGGGCCTTACCCCCGTCGCACAGCAGGCCTACGACGCCAGCTACTTCGGCAACGACATCTACGCTGTCTTCGACAAGGCATACACCACAGTCAGTCCGGGCTGGCAGTGGGGCCCCAGCTGGGACCTCACCAACACAGCACTCAAGGACGCGTACGGCAACCTCAGCACCGGTGGCACCGTCAGGGAAGCCGTCAACACGGCCCAGACGGCAACGGTGGCCGGCCTCAAGCAAAACGGGCTTTCCGTCAAAGAGTAGTTACACCCCCGGGCTGCCTCCACGGAGGCAGCCCGGTCCGTTAGGAGATCATCATGGCCTCTCAGGCCCTCACTACTGTTCCGCTCCGCAAGCGCGGTGCAGCCTCAGGAACCGGCGGCAGGACCGCAGCACTCTTCCTGGTCCCGTTCTTCGCAGTCTTTGCCATCGCCATGGTGGCACCGGTCATCTACGCGATTGTGCTCAGCTTCTATGCACAGCAGAAATCGGGCCTCGGTTTCGGGGAAGCCAAGACCGTTTTTGTTGGACTCGAGAACTACCTGCAGGTCCTGCAGACAGAATCATTCGTCAGCGGCATCGCCCGGCTTGGCTTGTACTGCCTGATCTACATTCCCTGCATGGTGGGCGGCGCGGTCATCTTCGCGCTCCTCCTTGATGCAACGGTGGCCCGGGCACGCAAGCTTTTCCAGCTTCTCGTCTTCCTTCCGCACGCCGTGCCCGGCGTCATCGCGGCGCTGATCTGGGCTTACCTTTATACCCCCGGCATCAGCCCGCTGGTACAGGCGCTCCAGGGCGGCGGCATCCAGATCAACTTCCTGGATGCGCACATGGTCCTGCCGGCAATCGTCAACATCGGTGTTTGGGAATGGACCGGCTACAACGTCATCATCCTGTTCACTGCCCTGCAGGCCGTTCCACGGGAAATCCTTGAAGCGGCGCGGGTGGACGGTGCAGGCGAAATCCGGTCGGCATTGAGCATCAAGTTCCCCCTCATCCTGCCGGCGCTGAGCGTGATCATGCTGTTCACGATCATCGGAACCCTCCAGCTCTTCACGGAGCCCTCCATCATCGCCAAGGCCACCCCGTCCATCACCAGTACCTGGGTTCCCAACCTGTGGGCCTATGACGCGGCCTTCATCAGACACAACCTCAACCAGGCAGCAGCAGCCTCGATCATCATTGCCGGGCTGGCAGCAATCCTGTCCCTGGTTGTCACCCGATTCAGTTCCAGGATGAACAAATCATGAGCACCCATACCCTGCCCCTCACCCGGAACAAAGCGCCTAAGCCGGCGGCTAAAAAACCCCCCACGCGCCAGAAGTCCACTGCACGCCAAGGCGGCTTGGCCAGCAAGCTCACCGTCAACGGACTGCTGGTCCTTGGCTCCCTCTACATGGTGGTTCCGGTCCTGTGGCTGCTCTTCGCGTCCACCAAGAACGCCGCCGACCTCTACGGCACCAGTGCCTACGCCTTTGGCAACTTTGCCCTCTTCGAAAACATCGCAGCGGTGGCTGCCCAGGACGGAGGCCTGTTCTTCCGTTGGATGGGCAACTCCGTCCTGTATGCGGGCTTTGGTGCCGTCCTTGGCAGCCTCATCTCCGTCATGGCCGGCTATGCCTTTGACAAATTCCAGTTCCGCGGCAAGGACTCGCTGTTCGGATTCGTACTTGTTGGAGTCCTGATTCCCAATACGGCAACGGTGCTGCCCATGTACCTGCTGGCATCGGTGGTGGGAATGACCAACACCATCTGGGCCATCCTGATCCCGGTCCTGTGCAACCCTTTCGGCGTGTACCTGGCCCGCGTCTACGCCTCCTCCTATGTCCCCATGGAGACGCTGGAGGCAGCGCGGGTTGATGGCGCCGGCCCCATCCGGTCCTTTTTCTCCCTGGGCCTGCCCATGATGATGCCGGGCTACATCACCATTGCCCTGTTCCAGTTCGTGGGGGTGTGGAACAACTTCATGCTTCCCCTCGTGATGCTGCAGGACCAGAAGCTGCTGCCGGTCAGCGTTGGCATCTCCATCTGGCAGGGCTACGCGGTCCCCCAGCCCGAGTTCGTCCCGATGGTGATCACGGGTTCGCTGCTCTCCGTGATTCCGCTGCTGCTGGCGTTCATCATGCTGCAGCGCTTCTGGAAGTCCGGACTGACCGCAGGAGCCGTCAAATGAGCATGGAAACCCTGAACGTCGCCCTTGCCATGGGCCCCGGCGTCTCCGCCAGGATATTCTCCGCCAGGCACCTCGAATCCCTGGATGCGGGCCTGCGGCTCCTGAGCCAGGAGCCCATGGAGGACTTCACGTCGTCCCGTTCGCTGGGGCTGCTCGCCGAAACTGACATCCTCATCACGGGGTGGAACTGCCCCATCGTGGATGCCGGTGTCCTCGACGCCGCCCCGCGGCTGCGCCACATCCTGCACGCCGGCGGGACCGTGAAGCACCATGTGGACGATGCGTGTTGGACCCGTGGCGTCCAGATCAGCACGGCAGCTGACGCCAACGCCATCCCGGTAGCCGAATACGCGCTGGCCATGATCCTGCTGGCCAACAAAAGGGTCCTGCAGATCGCGCGGACGCTGCACACCGAAAGGTCAGCCATCGAGCCGGACCAGCTGTTCCCGGACATGGGCAACTATGGCAAGCGGGTGGGCATCATCGGCGCGTCCAAAATCGGCAGGCACGTCATCCGGCTGCTCGAACCGTTCGAACTCGACGTCGTGGTGGCGGACCCGTACCTGAGTCCGCAGGAAGCCGCGGCCCTCGGGGTGCAGTTGGTGGGCCTGGAGGAACTTATGGAAAGCAGCGACGTCGTGTCGCTGCATGC
>DATCVX010000704.1:0-4697 GCA_036566705.1 Arthrobacter sp.
TTGCGGACCGGGGACTCGGACGACGGCGGCCGCTTGGCTGCCGCGGCAGGCAGCCGGGCGGGTGCGCGGGAACCGGATGCGCCCTGACCGGAAGTCCGCGGGGCGGAGGTTCGCTGGGCGGCAGTGCGTTGCGCAGCTGCACGCTGCTGGGCGGTGCCCCCAGAAGCGGTGCCCCCAGCAGCGGTGCGACCGGTGGCCGTGCCCCGGGGACTTGCGCCCCTGGCGGCCGGCCGGCGGGCAGCGGGAGCGGGCCGGCGCTTGGCCGGTGAGGGCCTGCGCCGTCCTTCGCCCAGGCGCCTGCCCGAAGGCCATACCGCTCCAAGGAACAGGACCAGCAGCGTGGACACGGCGGACGCCGCAGCCCAGTAGAAGTAGTTGTCCGGATCCCCGGTGGGGAGCGGTGTCCCCAGGAACGAGGACTGGTTGGCAAAGGCCAACTCCCAGGTGCTGAGGAAAGCCAGGGAGAAGGCGATCGTGAGGCTGGTTCCCGCCCCGGTGGCCAGCAGGGCCAGGCGGCGTCCCCGGACGAGGACCTCCGCGACCGCGGAGACGTAGGCCAGGGCAAGGAGCCCCAGGAAGGTGACCATGACGGCCTCTTCCAGGGTGATGGCGGTCAGCACGAGCATGCCCAGAGCGGCGACGGCCGCTATCACGGCAAACTTCCCGCTGTTACCCATGTGGCGCATGGGATCAATCATCCCCGAGGCCGGCGCTACTTCACCACGTAGCCGCGCATGATTGCCATGATTGCTGCAACACTTTGGTCACGGGTGCGTTCGGGGTTGTAGGTTTGCCGGTCCAGTCCCACCACGAAGCACGCTCCAAAGATCGCTGTCTCGAGGCTGCCCCGGGAGATGGACCGGTCCACCGGGTAGACGGCAGCCACTGATTCGATGGCACCGCCGATCACTGCCAGCAGTTCGGCCCTGAGCACGGCGAACGTGTCGCGCCATTCGCTGGGCGTGCGCCAGTTTTCGCTGACCCACAGCCGGGCGAAGGACGGGTATTCGGCCATGAAGTCCATGGCCTGGCCGATCATCTGCTCCATGGCCAGGAGCGGATCAGCGGCCGGGTGCTCCGCTGGGGCCGATACTGCGTCATCAGCCCCGCCGGCGCTCATCAGGCGGGCCTTCAGGATGTCCACGCCGTGCCGCAGCAGCTGTGCGATCAGGTCCGACTTGCTCCCGAAGTTGTAATACACCGTGCCCTTCGAGACGCCGGCCGCGGCGGCGATCTCATCCACGGTGACCCCGGCGGCACCGCGCTCGCCGATCAGCTCCATGGAGGCGTCAAAGAGCTTCTGCCGGGTGGCGTTGGTCCGCGCCGGCCGGAGCTTCTTTTCGGCCGCACCGTGCCGGGCCGGACCGTGCGCAGGAACATGCAAGGACTGGCTCATACCGCGATCTCGGGCTTCAGCGTTTTGAGCGTCCAGTATTTGCGTTTCCGGACCGCCAGCGTGGACATCACGGCGCCTAGGACGGTGTAACCCAGCAGGCCCAGGACAGTAGGCACGATCATGGACAGGTCCGCACCGTAGATCAGGTGCCGCATGCCGGTCACCACGTATCCCATGGGCAGGACCTCATGCACCACGTGGAGGGGCTGCGGGGTGGTCTGCCACGGGAAGGTGCCGCCGGAGGAGACGAGCTGCAGGACCAGCAGGATCAGGACCACAAGTTTCCCGGGGGATCCAAGCAGGGCAACCACGCCCTGGATAATCGCGCTGAAGGCCATGGCCGCGGCCAGCATAAACAGCCACATCAGCACGGGGTGCGCAGGGTTCAGTCCCAGCCCCAGGTTCACCACCAAGGTCAGCAGCGTGGCCTGCACCACGGAAACGGCGAAGAACGGCAGCCAGCCTCCGACGGCGATCTTCCACGCCGGGGCGTTTGAGGCCAGTGCGCGCTGCGTGATGGGGCGCATGGCCTGGATGAGCATAAAGATGCCGATCCACAGGGCCAGCGTCAGGAAGAAGGGCGCCAGCCCAGCTCCATAGGAGTCGGCCTTGGCCTGTGACACGTTGGTCACCGCCACGGGATCGGCAATGACCTCGGAGAGGCTGCTTTTCTGCTGGTCGTCGGGATTGGGCACCTGGCCCGCGCCTTTAGAGATTTCGTCGGCCAGGGTCCGGGAGCCGTCCGCCGCCGTGACGGCGCCTGCCTCGAGTTGCCCCGCGCCGGCGTCGAGCGTCTGCGCGCCTTCGGAGAGCCGGCCGGCACCGTCAAGTGCCGACTGCTGGCCCGTGGCGAGCGTGGCCGCCCCGGTGTGGAGCTGGTCGGCACCCCCGGAGGCCTGTGCCACGGCGTCCTTCAGCGCAGGAGTGCCTGCGGCGAGCTGGGCAGCACCTACACTGACGGCCTCGGAGCCGACGGCCAACTGCTGGATCTGTGCGGCGTCGGTCTGGATCCGGGTCTTCGCCGCGGCCACGGGACTGGAGGCTGCGACGGCGTCGAAGTCGGCAAGGATGCTGTCAGCCTGCTCCTGGGTCAGTACCCCGGAGGCGATCAGGCGGTTGTTGGATTCGACCACCCGGGTCCGGAGCCCCTGGTCGGCGGCGTCGAGCTGGGCCACCATGTCCTGCACCCTGGTATTCAGCTGGGCGTTTCCGGCGGCCACCTGGGCGGCGCCGTTGGCCAGGGTCTGCGAGTCGGTGGGCAGGGTGGCGGTCTTGTCCTTCAGCAGGGACAGCCCGCTGCTCAGCTGGCCTGCGCCGTCGGTGAGCTGGTTGGCGCCGTCGCGCAGCTTCACCTGCCCCGCGTACAGCTCACCGGCCCCGTTGCCCAGCTCCGTGGTGCCCGCGTGGAGGGTGACGGTCCCGTCGCGAAGGGTGGCGACGCCGTCGGCCAGCTGACCGGCGCCGTCGGCTGCCTTGAGCATTTGCGAATGGATCGTGCCGAAGCCTGTCAGGAGCTGGTTGGCGGTTTCCTCGCCCACTTCCTTGGCCACCGTAGTGTGGACGGACGTGGTCAGTTTGTCCACGATGGTGCTGAGAAGGTAGTTGTTGGCATCGTTGGTGGTGACATTCAGCATGGCCTGGCTGGCCGAGTCAAAGCTGCCCGGAGACACCAGGTTTGCGGAGAAATCCTTGGGGATTTTGAGCGCGAAAGCGTACTTTCCGTCGCTGACGCCCTGGTCTGCCTCTTCGGCGGTGGGGACCGTCTGCCAGTTGAAGACGTTGCCCTCCACCAGGCTGTCCCCCACCTTGGTCCCTGCCTGCAGCACAGACCCGTCGCTGGACGTGGCACCGGAGTCCTCCACCACCAGTGCGGCGTCGATCCGGTCCAGGTTGCCGTACGGGTCCCAGTTGGCGTAGAGGTATACGGCGCCGTAGAGCAGCGGCACCATGACCAGGGCCAGGATGGTCAGCTTGGGCAGGAGCCCGCCGGTCATCCGCTTGAGTTCGGAGCGGGCCAGCCGCAGCACAGTCACTTGGCGTCCTCTGTTTCGCGTAGGAGGTCTCTGTCATCCGCTTCTGGAGGCGCGACGTCGTCCGGCTGGACGCCGGGCCGGTAGGCATTCCGCAGGCCGGCGCCGCCGCCGTCGGCTTCGGTGATAACTCCAGCGTTGCCGACAGCTGCCGTGGGTCCCGTCCACCCGGCCGGGATGGCAGCCACGGTGGCGACGACGGCGAGCGGCCGGCCGCCGTCGGACGCCAACTGCTCAAGGCGGGGCAGCCATTCGGAGGAGTCGGCAGTGTGCCGGTCCGGGGAATCGAGTACCAGGAGATCGGTGTGCGGGTTGGCGAGGGCAAGGGCGGTGAGCAGTTCGATGCGCTTGTCCGGCGCCAGCTGTTCCGTCCACAGGTCCGCAATGTCCTCGAAGCTGTTGACCTTGAGCCACGGCGTGCTGAGCAGGGCGCCCCGGTAGCGGCGCGGGATCAGCGCCAGGTCCTCGGTGACAAGGTCACGTACGCTCAGGTGCTGCTCGGGTTCATTAACGCCGGGGGAGTCAACCAGGGCGCTGGCCAGCCGGCGGCGCTTGATCCCGGCCTCTCCGTCCCAGCTGATGCTTCCCTCCGTGGGCTTCATCCGGCCGCTGAGCGTCAGGGCCAGGGCTGTCCGATGGTCCTGGCGGTCAGCTGAGACCAGGAGCAGCTCACCCCTGCCGGCCTGCAGTGAGGTGGGCGGGAGCAGATCGTCCCGCCGTCCTTTTGCATGGAGGTGCTGTACGGAGAGCAAAGATGGCCTTTCGCAGGGAAATGGTCTGCCGCCAGTCTAACCGAACTGACTGGTCAGTTCAACTAAAGGTTTCGCCTGGCATGCGGACTCAGAGGCCGTAGCGCTCCAGCAGCCGCAACCAGACCTCGCTGATAGTGGGGAAGGAGGGGACTGCGTGCCACAACCGGTCCAGCGGCACCTCGCCCACCACCGCGATGGTGGCGGCATGGAGCAGCTCCGCTACGTCGGGGCCCGCGAATGTGGCCCCCAGGAGTACGTCCCTGTCCTCGTCGACCACCAGCTGCGCCCATCCTTCATAGTGCTCGGAATGCAGGGAGGACCCGGACACGTTGATGGGCAGTTCCACCGAGGTGGCGTTGTAGCCGTCCCTCGCGGCCTGTTCCAGGGTCCGGCCCACTGAAGCCAGTTCCGGATCCGTGAACACCACATTGGGTACGGCGTGCTGGTTGGCAGTCTGCGCATAGCGGCTCCACGGCGCAGGCTCGCCGCTCAGCTCACCCTTGGCCCGCGCGGCGATGG
>DATCVX010000705.1:0-2604 GCA_036566705.1 Arthrobacter sp.
GGCGGGAGAGTTTTTTGTAGGCCAGGAGCGGTTCGATGGCGGGGTGGCTGGACTCCTTCAGCTCCCACTGCCGGGTGGTCTTCACCTCTATGCCGTTGCGGTGCAGGGCGCGCATCAGTTCCTGCGGGGAGTCCGGGTTCAGGCCGGGGGAGCTGAGCAGGGCCCGTAGTTCGGTGTTAAGGGCTTCGAGCTTTGCCGGACGGTGGCCCGAGGGCGGGCGCGGTCCCAGATAGTCGGCGAGGATCTTTTCGTGCAGGTCCTCCCGCCAGGGGACGCCGGCATGCTGCATTTCGGCGGCGATCATGGCAGCGGCCGATTCGGCGGCGAGGAGCAGCTGCAGCCGTTTGGGGCGGTTCTCCCCGGGGCTCGCTGCCGCCAGGGCCACCTGTTGCGCGGCGTATTCGGCCCGAAGTTCCTCGGGCGTGTAGCGGGGCGCTGTCCCGTGGCCCGGATCTTCGAAGAGTGCGCCCTGCTCGGCGGGCGGTGCGGGCGGCTGGAGGGCGCGCGGCGGCTGAAGATCCTCCTCCAGCGTGATCTTGTCGGCAGTCCGCGCGTAGTCGGTATGGGCCGTGAACTCGGAACAGGCCAGGATGTTGCCGCACAGCGCCAGGTCATAACAGCGGTCCAGTTCCACTCCGGACGCCAGCAGGGCGGGGTACCAGTCCTGGGTGCGGTGCCAGATCCAGCGCGGCGGCGGGCCGCCGTTCGGCCGGCTTTCCAGGTTGCGTACGACGGCGGCAAGCTCGCCCGTGCTGACCACGTGCGGTTCCGGGGTGTTGGGGTGGGGGTCTCCCGCCTGGGTGAGTTCCTGGAGAGCTGCGCCCTGGGGGTGGGCGGCGAGCAGCAGGTACATACGACAATTCTGCCCTGTCGCCGGGGTGGGCTTATGCGGGCAGGGGTCGGGCTGTCCTCCACACGCTCGTCATCCCCTGGTTGCCCGCCTTTGTCCACATAGGACAAATCACCGCTTACGGTTGCGCCCTCGGCCGGTCAGTGTTGCCCTATGAGCAGGCACCAGCAAGCACCGTCACCGTCAGGCCCGGCCAGCGCTTCCAAGCCAGCGCGGCGTGCGTCACCGGGGGAGCGGGCCGCGTTCGCGGGCGAACCGGCCCATGCCCGCGGCCCTGATCCCGGTGCATGGCTGCCGGAGGAGGCTGCCGAGGTCCTGCTGGTTACCGGGTCAGGCTTCCTGCAGGGTGAGGTGGAACGCATCGTCGCCGCCGCAGGCGGCAGGCTGCGTGTGGCGGCCGACTCCGTGGAAGCCGCAAGGTACTGGGACTCCTCGTCCGCCGTGCTCGTGGGCAGCGATGTCCGTGAACTGCCGCCCCGGCGCCGTGCCCCTGCCGTGCTGGTGGGCCTCAACGGGGAGGGCGACAGCCTGTGGCACCTCGCGGCCGCCCTCGGAGCGGAGCGGGTAGCCGTGCTGCCCGATGCCGCGGCGTGGCTGGCCGAATACCTCAGCCGGTCACGCTCGCCCCAGGCCGGTGGCCTGGTGCTGGGCGTCACCGGCGGATGCGGCGGTGCGGGAGCCACCACCGCCGCCATCTGGATCGCCCAGGCGGCTGCCGGGATGGGCGTCCGGGTGCTGGTGGTGGACGGTGATCCCTGGGGCGGCGGCCTGGAGCTGGCGCTGGCAGCCGAGGAACTCCCCGGCCTCCGCTGGCCGGACCTGGCCGAGGCCAGCGGGAGCATCGACCCTGATCAGCTCTCGGATTCCCTGCCGATCACCGGTGGTTTTTCCTTCCTGTCGTGGCCGGGGAGCCGGGAACGCCCCGCACCCGTGGATGCAGCAGCGGCGGGCGGCGTCCTTGATGCGGCCCGGCGCGGTTATGAGCTGGTTGTGGTGGACATCGGGCGTGGCGCCGAACCCCTGCACACCTTCGCCTGGGACTGCGACCGGATCCTTGTGGTGGTTCCCGCCCAGCTGAAGGCAGCGGTGGCCTCGGCCCGGCTGCTTCAGGAGCTTCCGCCGGTGGAGGCCGCCTTGCTGGTCCGGGGAAAGCCCGGCGCAGCGCTGGACAGTGCCCTGATCGCCGATGCTGTGGGGCTTCCGGTCCATGGCCGGGTGCCTGACCTGCGCGGCGTGACCGGTGCTTCGGAGAGCGGACGCCTCCTTGAACTGGGGAAGCGCCGCAGCGTGCGGCATTTTGCGGCTTCTGTCCTGGATTTGCTCGACGGCGACCTGGAAGCAGGAGGAGTGCCGTGAGCTCCCGGGCTTCCCGCACCCCGGTATCCCCAATGCCGCCGGCAGGGGCCGGCCGCCGCCAGGCGCGTGTCCTGGATTCCCGGTTTGTCGGCTCCCCGGGCCTGGACTCGGGGCTGCTGGAATCGGTCCGCGAAACGGTGATGGCTGAAGCCGGACCCGTCACGGCCTCACGGGTGGCCGCGGCCGTCCAGGCCACCGGGAAGATGCTCGGAACAGCAGGCTCGCTCGCCGCAGTGGAACGGATCAGCGCCGAGCTCAACGGCCTCGGGCCGCTTCAGGAGCTCACCCGGGATCCGGCGGTGACGGACATCTTCGTCAACGCACCCGACTCCGTATGGCTGGACCGGGGAAACGGGCTCGAACGCTCGGCCGTCTCCTTCGCCGGCGAAACCCAGGTC
>DATCVX010000706.1:0-3646 GCA_036566705.1 Arthrobacter sp.
AGCGTCTGGCCGCGTTCGGCCACCTTGACCTTCACCGCGTCCACCCGGCCGAACCGGGCCAGCACCTCCGGCACCCGGTCCGCAGGGACGGCGGGCACGGTGGCGTTGACCGGGATGACGGACCTCAGGGGCGCTGGGAAGCCGTGCCAGCCGGCCTCGACGGCGGCGGCGAGCCAGCGGGAGGCCTCGGCGTCGGCGTATTCGGGGAACGGGCAGAACTCGCCCCAGCCTGCGGGGCCGTGCAGCAGCAGGGCCTCGCGCTCCATGATGCCGCGGAACTTCACCCGCATGGGCAGGCTGACCACGTGTGCGGACGCGAGCAGTTCGTCCAGGGCAGGGAGGGCGGGCGGGACGGAGGCAGGCATGCCCTTCAGCCTACCGGCGGCGCTGCGGACCGGCGGCTCTGCGGACCGGCGGCGCTGCGGACGCCGGTCTAGATCCACTTGTTGTGCTTGAACGTCCAGTACAGGACCAGCCCCATGGCCAGCATGAGGCCCAGGGCAAAGGGGTAGCCGAACACCCAGTTCAGCTCGGGCATGGACGTGAAGTTCATCCCGTAGATGGTGCCCACGAGGGTCGGCGCGAACAGGATTGCCGCCCACGCTGAGATCCGTTTGACCTGCTCGCTCTGGGCGAAGCTGGACTCGGTGAGCTTGCGCATCTCGTCGTTCTGCCGCTGCGCCACCAGGGCCGCGTTGACCGCCAGGGCGTTCTGCAGCAGTGCCCGGAAGGACGCCACCCGTTCGTTGAGCCTCAGCACGTGGTCCAGCACGTCCCGGAAGTGGTCCTGCAACTCAGGCCCCGGCGTCCGCTCCGGTGCACCGTTCATCAGGACCTGCAGGATTCCCACCAGCGGGCTGGTGGCGCGCTGGAACGTGATGACCTGGCGGGAGAGTTCGTAGATCCGGCGGGAGACGTCGGGGTCGGCGCCGAAGAGGTCGTCCTCGATCTCGTCGACGTCGTTCTCCAGGCCGGCCGCGACGGGCTCGTACTCGTCCACCACCTGGTCGAGGATGCCGTACAGAACCGCATCGGGACCCAGGGCGAGGAACTCGGGCATGGCCTCCATCCGGCGTCGGACCCTGGCCAGGTCCGGGGATTCCGCGTGCCGGACAGTGACCACGTAGTCGGCGCCGACGAACACGTGGATCTCGCCGAAGTCCACCTTCTCCACGTCATCCAGGTAGCGGGCGGGTCGCAGCACCAGGAACACGCACTCGCCGTAGTGCTCCAGCTTGGCGCGCTGGTGCCCGGCGAGCGCGTCCTCCACGGCCAGGGGGTTGAGGTCGAATTCCTCGGCGACGGAGCGGAGTTCGACGGCGTCCGGCCGGTACAGGCCGATCCACGCCATTCCCTCGCGCTGCCTGAGGACGAAGTAGGTCTCGTCGAGGCCTTCCGGGTCAGCGGTCCGCAGCCCGTCCACGTACACCGCGTTGTCGATGATGGTCATGCCGCGCCTCCCTTGGACAGAACTTCGCGGGGCAGAACCTCGCCGGACGGAACTTCCCCGGCCGGAACTTCCCCGGCCGGAACCTCGCGGGAACCGCCTGACCGTTGATGCTCCCAGTCGTCCAGGAGCGCGGGCATCCTGGCAGCGAGGAAACGGTAGAAACGGCCCATCTCCGTCACCCGGGACCGGGCGGCGGAGCCTTCCGGCAGGGCCTCGGCCGTCGCGTCCGTCAGTGCGGCGAGGCTCTGGTAAATGGGGCTCTTCCGCATCGAGACGACGTACCACTCGTCGTCGTAGAGGGCGTACAGGTCGCGGCGGCTGCCGGGCTGGGAGACCCGGTGGACGAAGCCCACGGTCTGCAGGTACCGCACGGCTCCGGACACAGCTGCGGCGCTCACTCCCAGCCTGTCCGCAAGCCCGGCCGCCGTGAGGCTCCCGTCCTCCGAGGAGACCAGGGCCATCAGTGCCCTGGCAGGCATCTTGGGGAAGCCGGCGGCGGCGAAGGCAGCCGCAGCCTTTTCCGCTGCGGCGTTAACCTCGGCTTCCCCGGCCTTCATGCCGTCCCCGTTTCCCTCCGCCGCATGCCAATGACGGCCACGGCGGCGGCGAGGACGGCGATGGCGAGCATCCACCATGCGCCGCTCCAGTCCGTCGTCGAACCATTGGGGACCGGGGTGTGGGTGAACGGCGAGAGGTCGCGGATGCTCTGGTCCAGGCCCACCATTCCGCCGAAGATGCCCATCACCACACCGGCTGCCAGGAGCGCCCACCCGACGGCGATGGTCGCCGCCGGCCAGAGGACGAACACCAGCGCCGGGACAGCGAGGTAGATGAGTGCGGCGGGAAGCTGGGCCGCGGCGGTCTCCCACACGGCCCAGCCGTCCATGGAGGTGTCACCGGATCCGGTCAGGGAAACCCAGGCGCCCAGCCCCGTCAGGAACATGACCAGCACCACGGAGGCCGTGCCCAGCGCCAGGTAGCCGGTGAGCCAGCGGACCCGGCTGACCGGGGCGGCGAGCAGCAGTTCGGCGGTGCCGGCCGCCTCCTCCTGGCGCAGCCGGAGGACAGCCTGGAGTCCGCAGGCGGCGGCCAGCACCCCGACGACCGAAAACAGGACCGAAATCATGATCTGGGTGAGCGACGCGCCCTGGGACTGGATAATTGCACGAAGCACCGCGGTGGCGCTGCTGTCGGCCAGGTCAACGGCGGCGATCGCGCTACCGAGCGAGCCGGCCAGGAGTCCCCCCGCCAGCCCGCCCAGGCTCCAGCCGATGATCGACCCGGCCTGCAGCCGCAGGGCGAGTGCAAAGGGGCTGTTCAGTCCGGGGCGCGCTGCGGCCCTGCCCGGCAGCGCTCCCCAGACGCTCGCGCCGCTGTCCCGCCTTTCCAAGAGGACCCAGGCGGCTCCGAGGCTTACGGCGGCAAGCGCCAGCGGCAGGAGCAGCGGCCACCACCGGTCGCCGGTGAAGGCGAACGTCTGCTGGCCCCAGCCGATCGGTGAGAACCAGCTGGCCGGTCACGCCGTCATGACCGTCCCGCCGGCGTCGGGCGTTCCCGTGGCGTCCCCGATGCCCCGCAGGACGTACGCGAGGACAACGAGCGCCGCGGAGAACCCGTTCGCGCCGCGGGATGTTCCCATCAGCTGCGCCACCAGGAGGCCCACGCCCAGGAAGGCCAGTCCGACGGCGCCAACAGCGGCTCCCGCGACCAGGGCACCGGCCGGATCAAGCCCCGTTGCCGTGAAGCCGGCGAACACCGCGAGGGCCACCAGGACGTTGGCTGCGGTGCCGTGCAGGAGTGTGGCCACGGCCGGGGTCAGCCGGCCGGCCGGGGTGGAGGCGATCAGCTCGGCGCTCCCGCTTTCCTCCTCGGCCCGTGAGTGGCGCACGGCCAGGAAGGTACTCATCATGCCGGCCAGCAGGGCCAGGAAGGAGAAGATCTGGAAGAACGTGAAGGCGCCGATGCTCGCCCCCCGGGCCAGGCCGCGGAGCATCAGAATGGCCGGAGTGGCGATGGCCACCTGCAGGATTTCCGCCCGGCTCGAATCCTCGCCGTAGGTCTGGTGGATCGCGGTTGCGGAGAACAGGGCCAGGGCGCCGATGCCCAGCACCCAGATGGCAAGCTGCCAGCGGTCACGCCGCAGCCGCTGGCCCCACAGGATCCGGAGCGCGGCCACCTCAGCCACGACCCCTCGTA
>DATCVX010000707.1:0-12097 GCA_036566705.1 Arthrobacter sp.
AGCATCCCGACGCCGTGGAACGACCGGCCCAGATGCCAGTCCGATGTGTGCAATAACCGCATATTCCTACGCTAGCGGCTGGCACTGACAGTTTGAGCCAGCCCCGCTGCGGGGCCCTGGCGCTCGTGCACGGCCGGGCCCCTGGCCGGTAGCTTAACCGCGCTTTCCGTCGAAGAACTCCCGCGCCTCGTTGTTTTTGGCCGACGGTATGGCCGCGGGGGCGGACGCAACTGCATTCCCGGACCCGTCCAGATCCTCGGATTCGTCAGGGTCGTCGGCCTCATCCAGATCATTGGACTCATCCAGGTCCTCGGATTCCCCCAAGTCGCGACCTGCAGCGTCTGCAGAGACAGCAGCCGTCGCCGCGCCTGCAGTGTCCGCGGAGAGAGCGAAGCCACGGAAGACAAGCCCGGCAATGGCTGCGCCGACCAGCGGCGCCACCCAGAAGACCCACAGCTGCTCGAGCGACCAGGAGGAGGAGAAGATGGCCGAGGCCGTGGCACGGGCCGGGTTGAAGGGCGCATTTCCTACGGACTGGCCCAGCTGGAGCAGGACCGCAAAGGCGAGCCCCACGGCCACGGGCGCAGCTGCTTTGTTGACGCCGTCGCGGGCGGTGGCGCCCAGGAAGATGGAAACCAGGATCGCGGCGCCCAGCACCTCCAGCAGCAGCACCGCGGCCATCGGAGCCTGGATGATGGAGTGCTCACCAAAGCCAGCCGTGACGGTGTCGAACGCCGTCCGGCTGTCCTGGATGCTGGGAAGAGTGCGCAGGATCGCGAAAAGTGCCAGGGCACCGAGCAGGGCACCCACCAGCTGCGCGGCAATGTAGGCGGCGGCGTTGCCCAGGCGGATCCGCCCGGCCACGGCATGGCCGACTGTCACGGCGGGGTTGAAGTGCCCGCCTGACACGTAGCCGAATGCGAGCATGACGGCGGTGACCGCGAGGCCTGCGGCGAGCGCGGCAGGCAGCGGGCTGGACTGCGGGATGGTGAAGAGCGGCACGCCCAGGCCGGCGACGACCAGGAACAGGCTGCCCACCGCCTCGGCGGACAGCCTGGCCACCAGCCCGTAGCTGGCCGGGACAGCGCCGGCCCCGGAGGGCTGGGCGTTGTGTGCGTGGTGTACGGGCACAGGCGTGGTCATGGTGGGGCGGTCCTTTGCTTAGGGTGGGAGGCTCAGCGGCCGGGGACTGCCTCGGGCTTTATGCACCAGGCAGCCCCTGCATTCTGCCAGCGGAGTCTGGACGTTGGCTGGATCCGAGCTTAGCGCCCCGTGCAGGCAGCACCTCCCGCCACGGTAAATTTAGTGTCATGAGCATTGATCCGGGCGCCTCTGCCCTGCCCTCGCTGGAGTCACGTATCCATGGTTGCCTGCTGGGCGGAGCGCTGGGCGACTCGCTGGGCTACGCCGTCGAGTTCGATTCCATCACGGAGATCCGCCGCCGCTTCGGCGCGGCGGGGCTGACGGACTTTTCAGCGGTCGACGGCGGCAGTCATTTCTCGGACGACACCCAGATGACGCTGTACACCGTTGACGGGCTCGTCGAGGCGCTCGAATGGGCCAACTCCGGTGTGGGGGCAGACGCCAACGCATGCCTCTGGCTGGCGTACCTGCGCTGGCTGGCCAGCCAGGGTGAGGCGGCACCGTCCTCCGCGCCCGTCCCGCAGCCGCGCTGGATCGACTCCCAGGAGGTGCTCCGGCACCGCCGCGCCCCGGGGTCGGCCTGCATCAGCGGACTGGCCACCGGCGAAATGGGAACCTCGTTCCGTCCGGTAAACCCGGATTCCAAGGGCTGCGGCACGGTGATGCGGTCCGCACCGTTCGGGCTCATCCCCCACATCACGCCCGACGCCGTCTTCAAACTGAGCGCCGACGCCGCCGCCCTGACCCACGGCCATCCGTCCGCGCGCCAGAGTGCCGGCGCCTTCAGCCTGCTGATTAACCGGCTGGTGTCCGGTGACAGCCTGCAGGCGGCAGCGGCGGCGGTCGTGGCTGACGTGCGGGCACTCGCCGACGTCGCGCCTGAGCTGCCGCTGCGGCTGGAGGCCGCTGTCCGCCTCGCCGGAACCGGCATGGTGGGCCCGGAGGAACTCGTGCAGCAGCTCGGCGAGGGCTGGGTGGCCGAGGAAGCATTCGCCGTCGGGCTTTACGCGGTCCTGGCAACGGCCCCGGAAGCCACCGCATCCGGTTCCCCGGAAAAGCACTTCCGTGCCGCCGTCGGCCTGGCCGTCAATCACAGCGGCGACAGCGACTCCACCGGTTCGATCGCGGGCAACATCCTTGGCGCCCATTACGGCGAGGCGTGCCTTCCGGCGGCCTGGCTGGAACAGCTGGAGGCACCACACGTCATCCGCGGCATGGCGGACCTGCTGGTGGGGGTCACAACCGCCTGAGGGAGATGTTGTTGCAGGCCTCGCAGACTTCCGCCGGGATGAGCCCGCGGCGCTGCAGCAGCCCAAATATGACACAGCCCAGGCAGAACCCCGCAAATGCCTCCAGCGAGGCTGCAAGGATGAGTACCGCCAGCACAATCCATGCTGCGGGGGCGGCGCCCGCCGCGAAAAGGATCAGCGCCGTGGTGGAGACCACGGTACCCATGCCCTGGGCAAACCGCTTGGGCGGCCCCGGGACGAGCTTCGGCCGTCCCAGCCGCGGCGCCAGGACTTTTACCGAGAGCAGCGCCAGCGGCGAAATCCGGGGGCCGAACAGCACGCGGAGCCAAAACCCGGCGGCAATGAGCAGCAGCCCCCAGCCCGAACCGGTCAATAGCGTGGCGCCGGCCAGCAGCACCACCAGCCCGGCCGTGATCCGGGCAGCGTATTCGTTGACCGGATTCGGGAAGGCGAACACCGCACGCCAATCTATCCCGCTCCGGTTGGCCGCAGGGGTGGTCTCAACGCCGGTGGGTTTGGTCATGCTGCAAGGCTAGGAGCACACCGGACGGGGCGGAAGGTTTGTTGCGCCAGATTAATCAGGCGGGGTAATCAGGCGGGGCGTGCCGCCGCGGGACCGCCGGCCGTGGCATATCCGCCCACCATCTGGAGGAACTCGCCTTCGGAGAGCACTTCAATCGCCTGGCCGCGTTCGTGCAGTTCCAGAACCCGCCGGGCTTTGCCCGTCAGCCTCCCCGAGCGGAGGTCCGAGGCGACAAACCCGTCGCCCACAACCAGTACAGTGGTCCGCGCCGTCACCCTGCTTTCGGGCCGGGCGCCAAGCTCGGCGGAGCGGACCTTGGCTTCGGGCCGTGCCATGGAGAGTTCGCCGGTGAAGACAACTGTCTGGCCGAACAAGGGGTGGCCTGGTTCGGCGTCGGCATTGGGTAGCGGGTTGGGACCCTCCTCGGGCCAGCCTGACCCGAACGCCAGCACGCGGGCGGCACCGCCCGTTCCCGTCCCGTCCGAAGCCGCGACGGCGACCGCGGCGAGGCTTTGCTTGGACAGGGCGTCCCGCGCCGGGTCAAACGCCGGCTGGTGGGGTACGGCCAAGCCCAGCGACAGGTAAAGTTCGGCGATGCTGTTGGCACCGTTGCGCGCGGCGATGTCGATCAGGATCCCGGCGCAGGCACGGGCATCCTCACCGGCGTCGTGGTGGTTGACCAAGGGAACGCCGGCCTCTTCAGCGGCAAAGGGCAGGGAGTTGGAGACGAGCGAATAGCAGCGGCGGGACAGCATGACGGTGCAGACGTAGTCGTAGGCGGGCCCGGGGAGTCCCGAGACCTCCAAGCCGGACCTGATGACGCCAAGGTCGAAGGCTGCATTGTGGGCCGCCAGGATGTCGTCGCCGATGAAGGCGCCGATCTCCGGAAAGAGCTCACCGAACCGGGGCTTCCCCGCAACGTCCTGGGCCCGGATGCCGTGGATCCGGACGTTGTGGTAGTCGAAGTGGTCGTGCTTGGCCGGTGGCCGCATCAGCCACGATGCCTCGGCGACGACCTTGCCGTCCCGGACCTTCGTCAGGCCCACCGCGCACGGTGAACCCCGGAAGCCGTTGGCTGTTTCGAAGTCGATCGCCGTAAAGTCCAAACCCACGGCCCATACTTTACCGCCGGCCAGGGCCGTTCCTGCGTCACCACGGCGGCGTTGTCGCGGATATCACCATGACGACCGGCCTGCCGCCGCGTCAAGTACCCTGAAGGGGTGAACTTTCTTGCGATCAGCGACCTTGCCGCGCCCATGCTCGGAGGTGCAGGACCGGTCCAGCCGCAGCTGGCATCGTTCCTGCCCGACTGGCTGAACCCCCAGGTCTTCCTGGCCGACCCGGCACTCGCACCCTGGGTGGTGCTCCTCGTCTGCGGAATCGTCTTTGCCGAGACCGGCCTGCTGGTGGGGTTTTTCCTGCCCGGCGATTCAATGCTGTTTACGGCCGGCCTGCTGGTGGCCACCGACACCATTAAGTTCAACATCTGGCTCCTGGCGCTGCTGATCACCGTCTCCGCGATTATCGGCAACCAGACCGGCTACCTGATCGGTTCCAAGGCCGGTCCCGCGATCTTCAACAAGCCCAATTCCCGCCTGTTCAAGCGTGAAAACGTGGAGAACGCTCATGCCTTCTTCGAGAAGCACGGCGGCAAGGCCCTGATCCTCGCACGCTTTGTTCCGATCATCAGGACGTTCGTTCCCGTCATTGTGGGCGTGGCCCAGATGGACAAGAGGAAATTCTTCATCTTCAACGTCATCGGCGCGGTCCTGTGGGGCAGCGGCGTTACTCTCCTCGGCTACCTGCTGGGCGACAGGGTCCCGTGGGTCAGGGACAACCTGGACATCATCTTCATCGCCATCGTGCTGGTCTCCGTGATTCCGATCGGCATCGAAGTGCTCCGCGGCATCTCGGCCAAACGCCAGGCGGCCAAGTTCGGCACGGACGTGGTGGACGAGTTCATCGAAGAGCACGCCCCCGCCGAGGAGCGCAAGACCAACCTGGACTAGGTTCCCGCGGTTCCCGGGCGCAACGCCTGGAAAAGGAAGGGAGCCCTGCTGATGCAGGGCTCCCTTCAGTGTCTGTCCAGAGCCGGCGCTACGTCCGGGCGAGTGCCTCGACAATGGCTGGCAGCAGTGCCCGGAAGGCCTGCCCACGGTGGCTGATGGCGTTCTTCTCCTCCGCGGACAGCTCGGCACAGCTGCGTTCCTCGCCGACGGGCTGCAGGACGGGATCGTAGCCGAACCCGCCCTCACCCCGCGGCTCGCGCAGCAGGATCCCCGCGAGCTGCCCGTATTCCACCGTTTCGCGGGCCGTGCCGGCAGCCGCCGGAACGGCCAGCGCGGCGGCGCAGACGAACGCCGCCCCGCGGTGCCCGTCCGGGACATCCGATAGCTGGTCCAGCAGGAGCCGCAGGTTGGCGGCATCGTCCCCGTGCCGGCCGGCCCAGCGTGCAGAAAAGATGCCGGGGGCCCCGCCCAGGACGTCGACAGCCAGGCCTGAGTCGTCGGCGATGGCCACCAGGCCGGTCGCCTCGGCTACAGCACGGGCCTTGAGCAGAGAGTTCTCGGCAAACGTCACACCTGTTTCGACGACGTCCGGCGCACCTGCCACCGCCGCGTCCACTACCTGGGTATCAACGTCGAGCCCCGGAACCTGGCCGCGCAGCAGTTCCCGCAGCTCGCGGAGCTTGCCCTGATTGTGCGTTGCGAGGACGAGCCGGAGCTCTGCGCCGTCGGAACCTGCGCCGCCGGAACCTGTGCCGGCCGAATCCGTCGCCTCCGGAAGCCCGCCGCCGGCGGCCTGGCTCACAGCACGTCCGCGAGGGTTTCGCGCTGGATCGCCGCCAGCTGGGTTGTGCCCAGCAGGGCAAGGTCGAGGAGCTGGTTCAGCTCGTCACGGTCGAAGGGTGCGCCCTCGGCGGTGCCTTGGACTTCCACAAACTTCCCGGACCCGGTGACCACAACGTTCATGTCAGTCTCGGCCCGGACATCCTCGACGTAGGGCAGGTCCAGCATCGGAACGCCGTCAATGATGCCCACCGAGACAGCCGCGATCGTGTCGATGAGGGGCTGGGCGTTCCTGGCGATCAGCTTGTTCTCCCGGGCAAAACGGATGGCATCGGCGAGGGCCACATAGGCGCCCGTGATGGCCGCCGTGCGGGTTCCGCCGTCGGCCTGCAGGACGTCGCAGTCGAGCACGATGGTGTTCTCGCCCAGGGCCTTCGTGTCGATGATGGAGCGCAGCGAACGGCCGATCAGCCGGGAGATCTCATGGGTGCGACCGCCGATCTTGCCCTTGACCGACTCACGGTCGGAACGGGTGTTGGTGGCACGCGGCAGCATGGCGTACTCGGCGGTGACCCAGCCCCGGCCTTCGCCCTTGAGCCAGCGCGGCACCCCGGCGGTCAGCGAAGCCGTGCACAGGACCCGTGTGTTGCCGAACTCGATCAGGGCCGATCCCTCTGCCTGCTTGGACCAGCCGCGTGTGATGCTGATAGGGCGGAGCTGGTCGGGCGTACGGCCGTCGGCGCGCACTACGGGCACTGCGGTTGCTTCTGAAGTCATGCCTTTAGCTTATCGACTCGCCGCAGGCCGCCCTGCCACGGCTGCCATCCGGCCACGCGGCCAGGCCGCGCTAGATCGTGTAGTGCACGCCCGCCACGGCAACTGCCACGTCGCCGCCGAAGACCGGACGTGCTTCGGCCATGACCGTGGTGGGTGAAGTCCAGACGGGGATGTGCGTGAGCAGGAGCCTGCGGGCCCCGGCGGCGGCTGCGGCCTCGCCCGCGCGCTTGCCGGTCAGGTGCACATCCTTGATGCCGTCGTCGCGGCCTTCCTCGAAGGCCGCCTCGCAGAGGAACAGGTCGGCGTCCTTGGCCGCCTCTTCCAGGCCGGCGCAGGAATCGGTATCCCCGGAATAAGTCAGCACCCGGCTGACCTGGTTGCCTTCCTTGTCCGGCTCGATGACCTCCACGCGGAGGGCGTAGGCCTCCTCCACCGGATGGTTCACGGCGAACGGAGTGATGGTGAACGGCCCCAGGGTCACTGGCTCGCGTTCGGTCCAGTTGGTGAAGTCGAACTCCTCGTGCATGCCGGGGTCCAGGTCCAGGCCATACGCGGTGGCCATGCGGTCGGCCGTGGCCGCCGGGCCCCAGACCGGAATCCTGCCGCGTCCCCAGCCGCCCGGCTTCCAGCGGACCGCCACGTGCAGGCCGCAGAGGTCCATGCAGTGGTCCGGGTGCAGGTGCGTCAGGAAAATCGCGTCGATGTCCTCAAGGTCGGTGTACCGCTGGATGGCGCCGAGCGCGCCGCTGCCAAGGTCCATCACGATCTTCCACGTCCGTTCGCCGTCGTTGGCGGTCAGGAGGTAGCACGACGCCGGCGAACCCGGGCCCGGGAAGGAACCCGTGCAGCCAACGATGGTGAGCTTCACTGGGCGGGACCTCCGGCCCGGCCGCTGTCCACAAAACCGCTGTCCACAAAGTTCGACAGCCGCCGCTGCGGCCTGATGCTCCCCGTTGCGCTCTGTGCCGCGGCAATCATCTCCGGGGTGATCCGGGCGAGGCTGCCGGTGGGGTACTGGGCGGAAACATGGTCCACGTGCCGGACGGACAGGACTTCGGGTCCGAGGAAGCGGCGGGCGAGGGCTTCGAACTGGCCGGCATCGCCGGTGGCGATGAAGTGGTGTTCGGGCGGCGTCGCGGTGGTGCGCTGCAGGTCATGCGTGGCCAGCGCCCGGTAGACGTCCTTGGCTGTCTCCTCGGCGCTTGAGACCAGCGTTACGGACTCGCCCATCACGTACGAAATGACACCAGTGAGCAGCGGGTAGTGGGTGCACCCCAGCACCACAGTGTCCACCCCGGCAGCCTTAAGCGGGGCGAGGTATTCCTCGGCGACGGCCAGCAGCGCGGGTCCGGTGGTAATGCCCGCTTCGACGTAGCTGACGAACTCGGGGCATGCCACGGACGTGATCTCCAGGTCCGGCGCCGCGGCAAAAGTGTCCTCGTAGGCGCGGGAGCCGACGGTGGCGGACGTTCCGATCACGCCCACGCGCCCGGTCCGGGTGGCGGCCACGGCCCGCCGCACGGCCGGCTGGATCACCTCAATCACGGGAATCCCGTATTTGGCGGTGTACCGCTCCCGGGCGTCGCGCAGGACGGCGGCCGACGCCGAATTGCAGGCGATGGTGAGCAGCTTGACGCCGGAATCCACGAGTTCATCCATCACGCCCAGGGCGTTGGCCCGGACTTCGGCGATGGGCAGCGGTCCGTACGGCCCGTGGGCCGTGTCGCCGACGTAAAGGATCGATTCGTTGGGCAGCTGGTCGATGATGGACCGCGCCACCGTCAGCCCGCCGACGCCGGAATCAAAGATACCGATCGGCCGGGATCCGAGGTGACCGCCGGTAATGCTGCTGGCTGGGGACTCCGAAGCAGCTGCTGACGGGTCCGTGCTCGAGGCTGTTGTCATGATTATTCGAGGATAGGTCTTCCCTGTGGTCGCGGCCATCACATTGTGGCGTCCGACTCATGTCTAATTTGTCACAGTGCAGCGCGGGTACCGGCCCCGCGCAGTTCCGGAGGGCTGCCGGTACGTGCCGCGTCAGGCCCGGGTGTCCAGGGACTGGAGCATCGCCTGCACGAGGGATTCCTGCAGCCACGTGGCGAAGTTATACACCAGGGCAAGGTAGCTTTCCACGTCCTCCGCCTGCGACCAGTCCTGCATCAGGTGGACGTGCTCGGCGTCCTCCTCGTCCCGGATATCGAGCCGTTCGGCCAGCACCAGGCGGACATCGTTCAGCGCCATCGACCAGTGCCTGGCCCCCTCGGCGGTCAGGACGATGTCGTCCTTGTCCAGGTCCAGGGCGGCGGCCCGTAGGGCGCCGATCTTGGTTTCCCGCAGCGAACGCTCGGTGAGCTGACGGAACTCCAGGGACGCGCCGTCGTCGTTCTTCATGACGTTGGGCAGCAGCCGCCTGACCGCACGGTCCGTGGGTTCCTGGACGTCCATGTCCAGCCCGATCATCGCGGCCAGCGGATCCTGGTTAGCGCGTTCCTCCGGCTGGAGCATGGAGATGACGTCATCGATCAGGCTGCGGAGCAGTTCCCGTTCGGCCGGTTCCAGGAATCCGGTGATGCCCTTGAGCCCGTATTTGAATGCCTTAGCCACGCTTACCCTTGCCCTGCCCTGATCCGCCCTGTTTGCCGGAGTTGCCGCCCGGCCCGCCGGTTGCCTTCTCCACGGTGGCCCACAGACCGAATCCGTGCATGGCCACGGCATGGCGTTCAACCTGTTCCTTGCTGCCGTGGGCGACGATGGACCGGCCCTTTTTGTGGACCTCCATCATGAGCTTGTTCGCCTTGGACTCGGAGTAGCCGAAGTAGCTCTGGAAGACATAGCTGACGTAGCTCATGAGGTTGACGGGATCGTTCCAGATCACCAGGTTCCAGGGGATGTCCGGGGCGGTCAGGGAGTCGGTGGACGACTCTGTCCCGGTCCGGGTGCCCTCCTGCGTATCAGGGCCGAGCGCAACGCTTAAGGTCATCTGTCCATTCTATGGGGATGCTGGGCCCACGCCGGCGAGGGCCCCGCGGCGAAGCGAAGCGAGACGTGGGAGCCGGTGGGGACTAGAGTGAATTTCGTGAGTACCTCTGCCGGCTGGGACCATCCCCGCACGTCCTTTTACACAGACCACTACGAACTGACCATGCTGCAGGCGTCGCTCCATTCGGGCGCCGCGCACCGCCGTTCGGTCTTTGAGGCGTTCGCGCGGCGGCTGCCGGACGGCCGGAGGTACGGAATCGTGGCGGGCACCGGCAGGCTCCTGGAAGGCATCGCCGACTTCCGTTTCGGCGAGGCCGAGCTGGATTTCCTGGGCCGGACCGGCGTGGTCAACCAGGACACCCTCGATTACCTGGCGAACTACCGTTTCTCCGGCGACATCTGGGGCTACCCGGAAGGCGAGGCCTACTTCCCCAACTCCCCCATCCTGATCGTCGAATCCACGTTCGCCGAAGCCTGCATGCTGGAGACCTACCTCCTCTCGGTCCTGAACCACGACAGCGCCATCGCGTCAGCAGCATCCCGGATGATCACCGCCGCCGGCAACCGGCCCTGCATCGAGATGGGCTCGCGGCGCACGCATGAGGAATCGGCCGCCGCCGCCGCCCGCGCCGCCGTCATCGCCGGGTTCGACAGCACGTCGAACCTGGAGGCCGGCATCCGCTACGGCATCAAGACGGTGGGCACAGCGGCGCATTCCTTCACCCTCCTGCATGACACCGAGCGGGAAGCCTTCGAGGCGCAGATCGCCGCGCTGGGGCCGGGCACGTCGCTGCTGGTGGACACGTACGACGTCGAAGCGGCCGTGCGTGCCGCCGTCGAGCTGGCAGGTCCCCGGCTCGGTGCGGTGCGGCTTGATTCCGGCGACCTCGTCGCCCAGGCGCAGTGGGTCAGGCAGCTGCTGGATGAACTCGGCAACGAGGACACCAAGATTGTGGTCACCTCGGACCTGGACGAGTTCGCCATTGCCGCACTGCAGTCTGCCCCCGTCGATTCGTACGGCGTGGGCACGTCCTTGGTCACCGGCTCGGGTGCACCCACCGCCAGCATGGTCTACAAGCTCGTCAGCCGGACCGATGACGACGGCAACTTCGTCTCGGTTGCGAAGGCCGCCAAGAACAAGACCAGCATGGGCGGGAGGAAGTACGCACTGCGGAAACTGAACGAACGCGGCGTCGCCACGCAGGAGATTGTGGGCATTGGCCACCGTCCCGAGGACGACGGCAACGACCGGCCGCTGCTGCAGCAGTTCATGAAGAACGGCGAACTCCTTCCCGGCTGGACCGGGCACGAGGGCGTGGTCCGCGCCCGCCAGCGGCACGCTGAGTCCATGGCCGAACTTCCACCAGTGGTCAACCGGCTCCAACGCGGCGAAGCCGCGATCCCCACGATCTACGAGGAGAACTGATGTCACGCGCCCTGATCATCGTCGACGTCCAGAACGACTTCTGCGAAGGCGGTTCGCTGGCCGTGGCCGGCGGCGCGGACGTAGCAGCGGCCATCAGCGAGTACATTGATGCCCATCACCTCGAGTTTGACCATATCGTTGCCACCCAGGACTGGCACATTGATCCCGGTGCGCATTTCTCCGATGAGCCCGACCACAAGGACAGCTGGCCGCCGCACTGCGTTGCGGGGACCAAGGGCGCAGAACTGCATCCGGACCTGGACACCGAATACATCCAGGCTTACTTCCAGAAGGGCCAGTTCGCGGCCGCGTATTCGGGGTTCGAAGGACTCCTGGCTCCTGAGGACGCCGTTCCCACGGGAGACCGCCAGCCCGGATCCCTCCCAGGCGCCGAATCCTACGCTGCGGCCGATGACGCCATCGGGCTGGACGACTGGCTGCAGAGCCACGACGTGGAGGACGTGGTGGTGGTGGGGATCGCCACGGACTACTGCGTGATGGCAACCTCGCTGGATGCCGTCCAGGCGGGCTATTCAGTCACCGTGATCCGCTCCCTCACTGCCGGCATCGCGGACGACCTCGAGGATGCAGTTGCCGAAATGGAGCTCGGCGGCGTCGACATCGCCTGATTCCAGGGGCGAAAGACAGCAGTGGCCCGGTGCTCAGCACCGGGCCACTCCCATTTTCGCGTCACTACCGTTCCTGGCCATGCTATTTCCGGCCGATAAACCAATCCTGGAGCTTCCGCAGCCTGGACTGGAGCTGCTCCTCGTTCGCCTGGGCCACCGGCGGGCCGCCGCAGACCGTACGCAGCTTGGTGTGCACCACACCATGGGGGGTTCCGGTCCGCGCAGACCAGGCCGCCACGTTTTTGGCCAGTTCGTTGCGCAGGTCCATCAGCATCCGGTGGTCCGGTATGGCCGGACCCGCGGGGGCCTGTTCAGCCGCCGGCGCACGCCGGTTCTTCCGGTTCAGCTGGTCGTGCTGGCGCTGCCGGAGCAGGGTGCCCACCTGCTCCGCATCAAGAAGCCCGGGGATGCCCAGGAAGTCCAGTTCGTCCTCCGAGCCGACCTCTCCCCCGGTGCCGAACTCGCCGCCGTCGAACAGGACCCGGTCGAAGGAGGCCTGCGAATCGAGGGCCTCGAACTTGCCCTTCGTCAGGCTGTCCGACGCCTTGTCCTCCCGGTTGGCCTCGGCCATCAGGGAATCC
>DATCVX010000708.1:0-4365 GCA_036566705.1 Arthrobacter sp.
ATCACCGGCGCCGAGCAGGAGAAGTGGCTGCTGGACGGCTTCCGTAACTCCACCCAGCGCTGGGACATCCTGGGCCAGCAGGTGTTCTTCGCCGAGCGGGACCGCGCCCAGGCAGTGGACGTCGACGACGTCTCCATGGACGGCTGGGACGGCTACGCCGCCTCCCGCCGCCGGATCACGCAGGGCTGGGTGGACGCGAACGTCCGCAACGCCGTGGTCCTCACCGGCGACGTGCACCGCAACTGGGCCAACGACCTCAAGGTGGACTACAAGGACCCGGCCTCCCCCGTGGTCGGCTCGGAACTGGTGTGCACGTCCATCACGTCCACCGGCAACGGCACCGGCTCCACCACGGACCCCACCATGGCGTGGAACCCGCACCTGAAGTTCTACAACGACAACCGCGGCTACGTGAACACCCGCATCACCCGCGACGGGTTGACCGCGGACTTCCGGACGCTGGACTACGTCACGACGCCGGGATCCTCCGTCAGCACGAAGGCCTCCTTCGCGATCCAGGACGGCGTGCCCGGGCTGGCGGCGCGGGGGTAAGCCCGGGGCTTGGCCCGACGACTGGTTCAGCGGAACGTCCGGCCGGGTGGCGTCTCGGCCGGACGTTCCGTCATGACGGCAGGCGGATGCGCCCTTGGATGGTCAGGGTTGGACAACGTTCACGAGTTCTGACCGGCTTCCGGAATGCAGGTCCTCGGTGAGGACCAGGCCTCCGACCTCAGGGCAGTAATACTTGTGCTCCCGGGAATTCCTTTCGAGCGGGGTCCAGTCGTAAACCTTGACGCAGTCGGTATAGGTGCGGGTTTTCGTGGAGACTGTCTCGCCGGTAGTGACGGTGTCCCGCATATCTTCCGCATGGCCGACATAGAATTCCTGCCGGTAGGAATCGCCAACGCGCTGCTCGGCCTTCATCCAGATGCCGGCTTTTGCGCCATCTTTTCCGTGGAGAAAGCTGCCGGAGTGGTTCAGCAACGTTCCATCCCTGTAGTTGTCCACGTCCTCGCCGAAATACCACACGTCCCCGTTTTTGTGCTGAGCCAGGTAATCCCGGGTCTCCTCCACCTTCTGCCCGTTCTTGTATTCCTTGTCCAGATAGATGACCGTCTCAACGCCCTCAATGGTCTTGGTCTCCGGCAGGATTTCGATTTCGATCCTCTCGGTGACGCTTCCCTGTTCAGTGGTCTCGTAAAACAATTTCTTGCCGACCGGGAGGCTGAAGTATTTATTGGTGATTTTGGTGGTGAAATCGGCGGGGTTGATCTGCGGGTTGTACTCCGCCGCCCTGCTCCTCTTGATGTTGTCGGAGATAAGCAGTGCCGCCGCCCCAGCAACGAGCAACATCACGATGAGCGCAAACAGTATTTTGGTTCGCTGGTTCATGACTAGGCGGGCGTCTCGCCGTTCGCGGCCGCCTCGACCCAATCGGTGGCATCGTCCGGGAAATAATGCCCGGGCGCCCCACTCCGGCCGGCCCACCATGAATCGCCGCTGGCCGGTCCGCCCACCGCGGCAATCTCGGCCACCACGTCCGCCGGCACCAAGTCGCCGTTGTTCGCGATCAGCCAGTCCTGCGTTGAGGGCTGCAGTTTTGTCCACCACTGCTCGATGCTCATAGCCGAAGTCTCCCACGTCAGCACCACCCCGTCACCGACGGCAACGATCCGGACATCCGCCGCTAGGGACTCGCGCCTTGGTGATGAACTCTTCAACAACGGGCCCAGCGGCGCCGCGAAAGGGATGAATCCCCCGCCCGGCCGGCACAAAGGAACGACTACGGCGGGACTGCCTCCCGCCGTCGTCGTTCCTTCCGTGCCGGGGAACGGCGGCCGCTCCCGACGCGGTGCGCCGCAACGGATTCCGCCGCCGCAACCTGGATCAGTCCAAGACCGGCATAGAGCGACGCCCCGGCGAGAACATGAGTACGACGGCCGCGATCGTGAGCAGCACGAACATGCCAACCAGCAGCTTGATGCCTGCCGGCACGTCGACGAAAAACGCCGGCAGTGTGGTGAGGGTGATGAGGATGATCGCGCCGGCCGCGGCGCGGAGGGCGGCGCGGTTGCCGGTACGCCAGGTGACGATCACGGCGACCAGGCCGACCAGGCCGAGCACGCTGTCGATAATGAGGATGCCGCTGGGCGGGCCAACCTGGCCGTCCGGGGTGGGGAACAGCACGCCAAGGACGTTGAACGCGCTGTAGATGCCGGCCAGCAGGAGGCCGATCCTCTGCCGTTTCGATGTGGTGTTCATGGCTGCTCCTTGGATGGGTCGGATGGAGTGGACAACTCCACTGTCGGCCCTCGCTGCTTCCCTCCACGAGGGACGGCCTGCCCCTCCATTTTCCCGCGGATCCCGCGTGAAAGGGAGGAAGTTCCCGGATCAACCGGGAGCGTACGCGCCCATAATGGGTTCATGAACCTCAGGGTGCTGATCGCGGACGACCATCCTGTGGTGCGCGGCGGGCTCCGGGCGCTGATCGAGACCCTGGAAGGACTCGAGGTGGCCGGCGAGGCAGGCGACGGAGAGACCGCCGTACGGGAGGCCCAGCTCCTGCGGCCGGACGTGGTGCTCATGGACGTCCGGATGCCCGGTGTCGACGGCGTGGAGGCCACCCGCCGGATCCGTGCGTCGGTACCGGAGACGGCTGTGCTCATGCTGACCATGTACGACGACGATGCGACCGTCTTCACCGCGATGCAGGCCGGAGCCCGTGGCTACCTGCTCAAGGGAGCAGACCAGGAGGAGATCGTCGCCGCCATCCGCGCGGTCGTCACCGGGCAGGCGATCTTCGGGCCGGGCGTGGCGGCACGCATTCTGGGCTACTTCAGTGCACCACCCGCACCCCGGCCCGCCCCCTTCCCGGAGCTCACCGGGCGCGAGCGCGAGATTCTGGACCTGCTCGCGTCCGGACGGCGTACGTCGGCGATCGCCGAGGCGCTGTTCCTCTCCCCCAAGACGGTCAGCAACCACCTGACCAGCATCTTCGCCAAGCTCGAGGTGTTGGACCGGGCCGCCGCGATCATCCGCGCCCGTGAGGGCGGGCTCGGCACGTGAGCGCCTATCCTGTTCTGCTCGCACTGGCCGTCCTTGGCGTGAGCGCGGCCGTCAGCGGGTTGGCATTGCTCGGCGTGCGGCGGGTCCGGCCAAGCGCCCTACTTATGGTCCTTGCAGGACTGGCCATCATCTGGGGGGCCGTTCTGGAAGCGACGGGGGGAGGCTACGCGCCGCGCCTGGCATACATCATCGGCGGCATGCTGTTGGCGCCGCTCGCACTGACTGCGTACCCGGCGCTCACCTGGCGTCACCCGGTGGACTTCGTTTCGCTGGTCGTGATCGGAGGCTCGGGCGCCCTGGCGGCGGTCTGGGCGGAGAACGACGATGCTGTCTTCGCGATGGTCCTGGTCATCGGCTGTACCCTGATCGCGCACACCTGGTGGAAGATCGAACGTGCTACTGACCCCGACCGGTGGGCCCTCAAGTGGATGGCGCTCGCGGGTTCACTGGCGGGGATAACCATGTTCATCACCCCGTTCATGCAGCTCGGCACCGTTGGAGAGGTGATTGCCTATCTGGCCATGAGCACCGTGGCACCCGCCCTGTACGTCGGGGTCCGCCGGCCCGAGGTCGTCGATGTCAGGGGCCTGATGGTGCGGTTCGTGGTTTTGGTGACCGCGGTGGTCGGCTACGTGGCCCTCTTCATGACCGTCGAGTCGCTGGCCGAGATCCTCGGCGGCCGCGTGCCGCCAGTGAGCACGCTGGCGGTCATTGGCGCGGTCGCGGCCATGACCTTCCATCCGTTGCAGGTCGTTCTGCGGGCCGTTGTGGACGAGCTCCTCTTCGGCGCGCGTCCGGACCCGCTGGGGGCGGCCACCCGGGTCGTCGGCCACATCGGTGACGACCCGGTGCTGGCACTGCGGGCGATTCGCGAGGCACTGGTCCTCCCGTACTCCGCGCTCCGCCTGGACGGGAAGACCGTGGCCGAGTCCGGGGCAGAGGTCACCCATACCAGGACCCTCGCGCTCGCCCTTGGCCCGGACCGGTCGGGAGAGCTCGCGGTGGGGCTGCGGCCCGGTGATCTGACCCTCTCCGCGGGTGACAGCCACGTGCTCAGCCTGGTGGCGCCGCTGCTGGCCCAGACCCTGCGCGCCCGGGCACTGGCCGACGAACTGCGGGAGTCACGCGGCCAGGCCATCACCGCAATCGAGGAGGAACGCCGTCGGCTGCGCCGCGACCTCCACGATGGCCTCGGCGCCCGGCTGTCCGGGATCGCGTTCACTTCGGACGCCTTACGGAACACCCTGCGCAACGACCCTTCCGGAGCAGAGGACCTGCTGCGGACCCTGCGCCAGGAGA
>DATCVX010000709.1:0-2985 GCA_036566705.1 Arthrobacter sp.
CGGCCGCCCGGTTCCCGGCACTTCAGTCCCTCAAGGAGCAGCGCTGTGACACTCACTCCCCTCGCCTCGAACAATGCCCTGGACGACGATCCGCGCCGCTACGCGCACCTGAGCACCATCCGGCTCGAGGATCCGGACGCCATTGCCCGGGCAGCCGCGGCGCGGCGCCGCCATCCCGGCCTGAAGTATGGCCGGCAGAACTTCATCGTCGCGGCGGACCACCCCGCCCGGGGAGCCCTCGCCGTCGGAAATGATCCGGTGGCCATGGCCGACCGCCGCCAGCTGTTGGACCGGCTGCAGATTGCGTTGGCCAACCCCGATGTGGACGGCGTGCTGGCCTCGCCGGACATCATGGATGACCTGCTGCTGCTCGGCGCCCTGGAGGGCAAACTCGTTTTTGGATCGATGAACCGTGGCGGCCTCGCCGGCCTGGTCAACGAATTCGATGACCGGTTCACAGGCCACACGGCGGTAGCACTGGAAGCACTCGGCGCCGACGGCGGCAAGATGCTGACGCGCATCTGCCTCGGCGACCCGGACACGGTGTCGATGCTTGAGGCTACGGCCAAGGCCATCGATTCCCTTGCTGAGCGCAAGCTGATCGCCATGGTGGAGCCTTTCCTCTCGGTCCGGGAAAACGGGAAGGTCCGCAATGACCTCTCCACGGACGCCGTCATCAAGTCCATTGCCATAGCCGAGGGCCTCGGATCCACGAGCGCCTACACCTGGATGAAACTGCCCGTGGTGGCCGGGATGGAGCGGGTCATGGCGGCCACCACCATGCCCACCGTGCTCCTGGGCGGAGACCCTGACGGCACCCAGGACGAGGTCTTCGCCAGCTGGCAGGCAGCCCTTGCGCTCCCGGGCGTGCAGGGCCTCACGGTCGGACGGACACTGCTGTATCCCGCCGACGGCGATGTTGCCGGCGCCGTGGGCACCGCCGCCTCCCTCCTTCACCACACCGCACCAGCCCACACCGCAGAAGTATCGGAGTAACTTCCCATGGGGACGAGAACAGCAACGGGGACCCGCCGGATGACGGTCGCACAGGCCGTGGTGGAATACCTGTCCAAGCAGTACACCGTTGACCGCATCGGCAGCGAGGACTACCGGGAACGACTGATTCCGGGCACGTTCGGCATTTTCGGGCACGGCAACGTGGCCGGCGTGGGGCAGGCTTTGAAGCAGTACCAGCAGCTTGATCCGACGATCATGCCGTACTACCAGGGCCGCAACGAGCAGGCACAGGCGCACCAGGCCGTGGGCTACGCACGCCACACCCGCCGCCGCCAGACGTTCGCGATCAGCACCTCGATCGGGCCCGGATCCTCCAACCTGCTGACCGGGGCGGCGCTGGCCACCACCAACCGGCTGCCGGTGCTCCTGCTGCCGAGCGACACGTTCGCCACCCGCGCCGCGGACCCGGTCCTGCAGCAGCTGGAGCAGCCCTACGCCTACGACATCACGGTCAACGACGCGTTCCGGCCGCTGTCCAAGTTTTTCGACCGGGTCTCCCGCCCGGAGCAGCTGTTCTCGGCGTTCCACCACGGCCTGCGTGTCCTGACGGACCCGGCCGAAACCGGCGCCGTCACCATCTCGCTGCCGCAGGATGTCCAGGCCGAGGCCTTCGACGTGCCCGAGGAGTTCCTCGCCGAACGCGAGTGGCGCATCCGCCGCCCCGAGGCCGACGACGAGGACATCCGCCGCGCCGCCGAAGCCATCCGTGCCGCGAAGCGCCCGCTGATCATCGCCGGCGGCGGCGTGCTGTACGCCTACGCCAACGACGAACTGGCGAAGTTCGCCGAGCTCACCGGGATTCCGGTGGGCAACACGCAGGCCGGCGTCGGCGTCCTGCCGTGGGACCACAAGTTCTCCCTCGGCGCGATCGGGTCCACGGGCACGACGGCGGCGAACGCCATCGCCGCGGAGGCGGACCTGATCATCGGGATCGGCACGCGCTATGAGGACTTCACCACCGCGTCCCGGACCGCGTTCCAGAACCCGGACGTGCGCTTTATCAACATCAACGTTGCCGCGATCGACGCGTACAAGCATGGCACCTCGCTGCCTATCGTGGCCGACGCCCGGAAGGCCCTGGTCAAGCTCAACGCAGCCTTGGGCGGGTACCGCGTGGGCGCGGACCTGGAACAGCAGGTCGCTGCCGAGAAGAAGCGCTGGGACGCCACCGTGGATGAGGCGTTTGATACGCGGTTCACGCCGCTCCCGGCACAGAATGAGATCATCGGTGCCACGTCCCGGGCCATGGACGCCGCCGACGTGGTTATCTGCGCCGCGGGTTCCCTTCCCGGTGACCTGCACAAGATGTGGCGGGTCCGGGACCCGTTCGGCTACCACGTGGAATACGCGTACTCCTGCATGGGCTACGAAATCCCGGGCGGCCTCGGCGTCAAGCGCGCCGCGCTGGCAGAAGCCGCGCGGGGTGGCGAGCAGCGCGATGTCGTGGTCATGGTGGGGGACGGCTCCTACCTGATGATGCACACCGAACTGGTCACCGCCGTCGCCGAACGGATCAAACTGATCGTGGTCCTGATCCAGAACCACGGCTACGCCTCTATCGGCTCGTTGTCCGAATCCCTCGGTTCGCAGCGGTTCGGCACCCAGTACCGGGCCCTGGACGAGGAACAGCACAGCTTCGACGAAGGCGAGACCCTTCCGGTGGACCTGGCCCTGAACGCCGAAAGCCTCGGGGTGAAGGTGGTCCGGATCGAACCGGGGGAGAAGGTCATCGCCGAGCTCGAGCAGGCCATCCGGGACGCCAAAGCCGCCCCCGAGCGCGGCGGGCCCATCCTGATCCACGTCGAATCCGACCCGCTGCTGGACGCACCGAGCTCCGAGTCGTGGTGGGATGTTCCCGTCTCCCAGGTCTCCGAACTCGACTCCACAAAGCAGGCCTTCCAGACCTACACCGACCACAAGAGCCGCCAGCGCAAGCTGCTGGGCTGACCCCTCCCACGCTTAACACCT
>DATCVX010000710.1:0-3087 GCA_036566705.1 Arthrobacter sp.
CTGCGGCTGCAACCGGGGTGCTGGATTCCTGGGGTCCTGTGACGGACTGTCCCTCGACGGACATCGGTGTCTCCTCTGATTCTGGTCTGTTACCGATACCCAGCGTACCTGATACGCTGGGTATCGTGAACAATCCCCAGATACAGGCAATTCAGCCTCCGGCCAGTGCCAGTGCGGACGGCCGCTCTGCCCGCTGGCAAAGCCACCGCGAGGAACGCCGCCGGGAACTGATCAAGTCGGCGCGCCGGGCCGTGCATGCCCTGGGCAGTGACGCTTCCATGGAAGAGATTGCCGCCGCAGCCGCCACCTCAAAGTCGGTTTTCTACCGTTACTTCGGAGATAAGGCCGGTCTCCAGCAGGCCGTCGGCGAAGTGGTCCTCAGCCAGATGCAGCGCCGTATCCGGGAAGCCGCCCAGAGTGCCCAAACTCCCCGCGAGGGGCTGCTTGCTATGGTGTCGGCGTATCTGCAGATGGCCGAAACCAGTCCCAGCGTCTACACCTTCGTCACGCGGCACGCCGCCGGCGAGCCGGAGGGTCCCCAGGGTTCAGCAGCCATCTCGGGGGCCCTCGGTCATTTTTTCGACTCCATCGCGGAGATGATTGCCACTCCAATGCGCGCGCATCTTGGCGACGGCAAGGAATCGGTGATTGGTTACTGGCCCACGGCCGCGATCGGCCTGGTCCGCAACGCCGGGGAGCAGTGGCTCAGCACTCCGGACTCGCCGGCAAAGCCCGACCAGGAAACCATGGCACGCCAGATCACGGCCTGGCTGTGCGTGGGTATAGCCCCTGAGCTTTCCCCCGCAGAATCGCCGTAGATCCGCGAAGCCAGCTTCGAGAATTCCCCACCAACCCCACCTGTCAGAACCAACGAAGGACATTGACATGACTGAAGTAGTGGACCGCCCCGCCGGCAAGGGGCCGCGGCCCGCCGGCCAGGCAAAGGCAGCGACGCCCTCCCGCCCCCAGCCCGCCAACGCCCATCCCGCCGTCGACGTCGCCGCCCTGGGTGAACAGCTCCTGGGCAAATGGGCCGGCATCCGCAGGCAGGCACGCCGGCTGGCCGAGAGCCCCGAGCTGCACAAAACGGAAGGCCTGACACACACCGAGCACCGGACGCGCACGTTCGGGCAGCTGAAGTACCTCGTGGACAACGACGCCGTCCACCGTGCCTTCCCCGCCGCCCTGGGCGGCGCGGACGACCACGGCGGCAACATCGCCGGCTTCGAGGAACTCGTCACGGCTGACCCGTCCCTGCAGATCAAGGCCGGCGTCCAGTGGGGACTGTTCGGGTCGGCCGTGATGCACCTCGGCACCGAAGAGCACCACGCCAAGTGGCTCCCGGGCATCATGAACCTGGACATACCCGGTTGCTTCGCGATGACCGAAACGGGCCACGGCTCGGATGTTGCCAGCATCGCCACCACCGCCACCTACGACGCTGAAACCCAGGAATTCGTGGTGCACACCCCGTTCCGTGCGGCGTGGAAGGACTACATCGGCAACGCCGCCATCGACGGGCTGGGCGCTGTGGTCTTCGCCCAGCTCGTGACCGGGGGCGTCAACCACGGTGTCCATGCCTTTTACGTGGACCTGCGTGATCCGGCCACCAAGGAGTTCCTGCCTGGAATCGGCGGCGAGGACGACGGGGTCAAGGGCGGCCTGAACGGAATCGACAACGGACGCCTGCACTTCACCAACGTCCGCGTCCCCCGCACAAACCTGCTGAACCGCTACGGCAACGTGGACGCCGACGGCACGTACACCTCATCGATCGCCAGCCCGGGGCGCCGGTTCTTCACCATGCTCGGCACGCTCGTCCAGGGCCGGGTTTCGCTGGACGGGGCTGCCGTCGCCGCCTCGAAGATCGCGCTCAAGGCTGCCATCCAGTACGCCACTGAACGGCGCCAGTTCAATGCCTCATCCCACACCGACGAGGAAGTCCTCCTCGACTACCAGCGCCACCAGCGCCGTCTGTTCACCCGGCTGGCCACCACGTACGCGGCCGGCTTTGCCCACGAGCATCTGCTGCAGAAGTTCGACGACGTTTTCTCCGGCGCCCACGACACCGACGAGGACCGGCAGGACCTGGAGACGCTCGCCGCAGCCCTCAAGCCGCTCAGCACCTGGCACGCCCTGGACACGCTGCAGGAATGCCGTGAAGCCTGCGGCGGCGCCGGCTTCCTGATCGAAAACCGCTTCGCATCGCTCCGTGCCGACCTCGACGTCTACGCCACGTTCGAAGGCGACAACACGGTGCTGCTCCAGCTGGTGGCAAAACGGCTGCTGGCTGACTACGCCAAGGAGTTCCGGAACGTCGACTTCGGTGTGCTGGCCCGCTATGTCGTGGGCCAGGCAACGGGGGTAGCCATCCACCGCACGGGCCTGCGGCAGGTAGCCCAGTTTGTGGCTGACACCGGCTCCGTCCAGAAGGCGGCGCTTGCCCTTCGCGACGAGGAAGGCCAGCGTGCCCTGCTCACCGACAGGGTCCAGACCATGGTGGCCGACGTCGGATCCGCGCTCAAAGGTGCCGGGAGGCTGCCCCACGACAAAGGCGCCGCCCTGTTCAACCAGCACCAGAACGAACTGATCGAAGCCGCCCAGGCGCACGCCGAACTCTTGCAGTGGGAAGCCTTCACCGAAGCACTCCGTGACGTCACCGATCCCGGCACCAGGACCGTTCTGACCTGGCTGCGGGACCTGTTTGGCCTGTCACTGATCGAGAAGAACCTGGCCTGGTACCTCATGAACGGCAGGCTCTCAATGCAGCGCGGACGGACCGTGGGCGAGTACATCAACCGGCTGCTGGTCAAGATCCGCCCGCACGCGGTGGACCTCGTGGACGCGTTCGGCTACGGTCCGGACCATATTCGGGCTGCGATTGCGACTGGCGCCGAAAAGGCGCGCCAGGACGAGGCCCGGGAATACCTCCGGGCGCAGCGGGCAAGCGGCCAGTCCCCCGTGGAGGAAAAAGTACTCCTCGCGCGCACCGCAGCGTCGGCACGCAAACCGCGCGGCTGAGCCGGCTTCGCGTCCCGGCCCGGACATAACAACGGCGCCGCTCCCCTCACGCGGGGAGCGGCGCCG
>DATCVX010000711.1:0-3898 GCA_036566705.1 Arthrobacter sp.
GCCTTTGACATCTGTGATTTAGGGATCACAACGAGGCCGGGGTCAACCCGTGTGATAGCACTTTGCTGAAGTGAGGCTATCGGGAAGAGAAAAGGGACACGCGCAGCTCCGGATGGAACGCGGTCCCAGTTTCCCGATCCAGCAACGGGGTCAGGCCGCCGGTGTGGAGTGGGTAGTTTGCACCGAGGATCATGCACAGATCGATTTGCTCCGGTCCGGCCACCACGCCCTCATCCAGCATCGCAGTGACTTCCTGGGCCAGCGTGGAAAGGATCCGGACTCGGATGGTGCCAGCGTCCGCTGGCCGTGGGTCAGGCAGCAGGGCGGCGGCGGCAGGAGAAATCCCGCCGCTGCTATCTAGGTAGCCCGGCAGCCCTGCGGCCACGAGCGCGGTCAAGCTGGTGCTCAAGCCGAAGCGTCGCGGAAAGGTCCCGTGCATCTGCTCGCAGATGTGCAGTTGTACGGCGGGTCCGATGAACTGCAGCAGCTGCAGCGGCGTCATGGGCAGGCCCAGCGGGTCCAGCGCATGGTCTACGGTGGCCGGATCAGCTCCGTCGTCAAGCAGGGAGAGAACTTCGCTAAAGAGCCGGGTCAGCACGCGATTGACGACGAAGCCAGCCGTGTCCGTGGCGAGAACGGCAGTTTTATCCAAGTTTCTGGCCAGTGCAAACGCTGTCGCCAGTGTGATGTCGTCCGTTTGCGGCGTCGATATGATTTCCACCAGCGGCAGTACTGCCACGGGGTTGAAGAAGTGAAACCCAATCAGGCGCCCGGGACGGGCGAGGGACACACCCATAGCTTCGATGGACAGCGAGGAGGTGTTTGTCAGCAGCAGGGCGTCGGGCCGCAGCAGCGGTTCCAGTTCGCTGAAAACCGTCTTCTTAACCTCCAGCTCCTCAAAGACCGCCTCAATTACCACGTCGCAGTCGACAAACGCGGTCTTGTCGGTGCCGCCAGTCACCAAGGCTCGGATGGTGGCGGCGTCGGCAGCGTCCAGGCGCCCGCGGCCAACAAGCTTATCCAGCTGGCCGGCAATCCAACTCAAGGCCGCATCAACGCGGTCCTGCGACAGGTCCGTGATCCGCACCGGTACGCGGAGCTGCTGCGCGAAAACGAGGGCGAGCTGGCTCGCCATCAGCCCGGCACCGACGACGCCGACGACGCGCACGGGCAAAGGTTCGACGCCGGGATTTCCCACAGGGTTCTTGGCCAGCGACTGTGTCACGTGGAAGGCATATATGCTGGCCCGGGCTTCGTCGGAGAGCAGTAGTTCGCCAAAGGTCCGTACTTCCGCTGTCCGTCCGATTGTTCCGTCGGGAGCAGCGGCCGCCGCGGCAACTAGTTCTAGGGCACGGTAAGGTGCTGGCGCGGCGCCGTGCAGGCGGGCATCGAGCTGTGTCCGGACCGCCTTAAAGACGTCGGATCCCACGGCCGAAAGGTCCCCGGGCTCCTCGCCGGGCCCGGCATGGGCGGGACCCGCGGCTGTACCGGAGAGGATGCCGGCGGCGAAATCCAGCGACGCCCCCAGGAAGCCGTCCTCCGGGAGCACTGCGTCGACCAGGCCCAGCTCGGCGGCCGCCTGTGCCGGGAGGTTCCTGCCCGCTAGTGAATCCGTGATTATCAGGCGGGCCGCCTGCGCTGGGCCGATCAGGGAGACGCAACGGGGGATGCCGCCCCAGCCGGGGATAAGGCCGAGACGGACCTCTGGAAAGCCTATGGCCCGGACAGAGTCCGCGACGGTGCGGTAGTCCGCATGCAGGGCCAGTTCCAGTCCTCCGCCCAGGGCAACACCGTTGATGAAAGCGAAGGTGGGCACCGGCAGGGCCTCGAGTAGACCGAAGGTCTCCAGACCCCGTCGCGATATCTCCTCGGCCTGTTCCGACGTGGCTGCCTCGGTGATCTTCTTCAGATTGGCCCCAGCGCAGAAAATAGGGCCGGTGCCGGTCACGGCCACCGCATCCACCCCGGAAATATCCAGGGCCAACACCGCGGCCTCAAAGTTAGCCAGGGACGCCGGTCCTAGAGTCACGGGGCGGCGGTCGACGCTTTCCAGCGTTAGGACAGCAAATCGGTAACCGGCCTGACTGACGTATTCGGTGCGGATCCCAGCTATGTTTTCGGCGGTTCCGCATGGCTGGTCCCGGCCGGTCTTATGGGTTGCTGGCTTCTCGGTCATGGTGCTCCTTTTGCCGTCTATGTTTTCGGTCGTCTTTTGGGTCCATGGATGAAGGCGAGGAGAAGACCGTCGGTCATGGCCAAGTTTTTCTGAAGTGGATCCGTTGGAGTTTCCGTGCAGAGGATCTATTGCGCAGAATGCCTGCCAGCCCATTTCGGGGATGAGTGGGCGGCCAGATATTACCGCCGCCGAAGGCCGGTAGGAGCATGCCCAAGGCCAGCAGGGGCGCCCGCCGTTGCTGGTGCTGCACCCTTGGGTCACCATCGAAATATCGTCGATAGGCGTCCTGTCTCAGGAAGTGCGGGGCGTGCGGGGTCAGCGACCTGCGCGGCAATGAGAATGGGCACGCCCTCGTGTAGTTGTTTGGGAATGGGCGCACATCTCTTGGAAGGGCAGATGGTCTCGCGGATTGTGGCTGCGATGGCCATCGACCTGGTTACGGCGTTGTTCCGGGTGGTAACTATCCGCAGTGAGCGCGTCCGCGCTCCGGCGGCGCAGCGGGCGCCGGGATTACATGTTCGTTGTCGGGCCCAGGATTTCGGCTACATTTTCCAGGGTCTGGTTGATGTGGTCATGAAGGAGCTTGCACGCCCGTTCACTGTCACGCTGGAGCGCGGCTTCCATGATTGCCCTGTGTTCTTCGCTCTTTTCCCTTGGGCTCTTGCGCGCGCGTGCGGATGCACGACGGTACCGGTCGGCCTGGTCGAACAAAGTGGAGCACATCTGCAGAGTTCGGGGGGACCCGCAGCTGGAGATCAACGCAGTGTGGAACACCTTGTGCAGGTCGGCCCACTCGTCGTTAAGGGCTACGGGCCCTGTACCCAGCCGGCTCTCAACCTTCTCCAGGCGATAGAACGCGGAGACGATCGTTGACTCCCACTCATCGTCGCCATCTTTGATGGATCTCGCCAGCCCGTCGACATCGAGCATCAGCCGCAGCCGGGTTATGTCAGCAAAGTCCTCAACCGACATGTCCGCGGTCCGGAAGCCACGACCGGCGTACGCCTTGACTAGGCCTTCCTTCTGGAGTTGATTAAGGGCCTCGCGCAGCGGACTGCTGGAGAACCCGTAAGCCGCCTGTAAGTCATGAATTTTGAGCTTCGCTAGGGGTGGAAACACCCCGTTGATGACATCTTTGCGCAACCTCTCGACAGCCTGATGGGCGATGGGTTCCGTAAGAGAAGACCGGGAAGTGTTGTTGGGCATAAACCAATGTTAGACGCTCCCGCGTGTTTGTGCACGAGCAGATTTTTAGATCTAAAAATATGTCTTGTGCACAAAAAGCAATCGCGTGTACAGTGATCAGCGTCTCAGGAGTACGAGATGTGAAGCATAAGCAGTACGAAATTGATCCTGATGTAGTAGCGGGAGGCAATGGCTCCAGAAGTCCGTTCAACGACGGCGGACTGACGCCAATGAGCGCGGCTGTACGCCGAGGTTCGCGGATTAATGAGTCCAACCACTTCGATGCGTTCTTTGCCTGCCGCCCAAGCTCCAGGAAGCGCCGGTGACCTGGGTGCTGACAAACTGCTTCAGCGTTGATCACAGCTGGCTGCTGCAACAATCAGAATCCGACAAAGGAGTCAAGAATGTCCACAATGCGAGCTGCACGCCTTCACGAGTGGGGCGGTCCCTTCAAGGTCGAAGAAGTCAAGAAGCCAAGCCCCGGACCACGCGACGTGATTATTAAGGTTGAAGCGTGCAATCTGGTGCCCAACCTTG
>DATCVX010000712.1:0-1776 GCA_036566705.1 Arthrobacter sp.
GACCTGTACCACGAGCAGACCGAAGCCGTTGTGGCCAAGTATGCCGAACGCGGCATCCTGACCCAGGTGGACGGCATCGGCGGCATCGACGAGGTCACCGACCGCGTCATGCAGGCCATCAAGGCAGCCCAGGCCGCCTGAGCCCGGCAACAGTTATTCGAGGCTCCTCCCGGATTCCGGGAGGAGCCTCAGCCATTGAAAGGACACACCATGGCTTTCGGCCAGCCCCGTATCGAATACAAGACCAACGCCCAGATGCGCACCATGCACGAGGCAGGCCTGGTCCTGAGCCGTGCGCTGGACGCGGCCGTTGCCGCCGCGGTGCCCGGGGTGACCACCAAGCACCTGGACGACGTCTTCGCCGCGGTCCTGAACGAAGCCGGCGCCAAGTCCAACTTCTTTGGCTACCACGGCTTCCCGGCCACGATCTGCACGTCCGTCAATGAGGAAGTGGTGCACGGGATCCCCGGCGGCCGTGTCCTCAACGACGGCGACATCATCTCGATCGACGGCGGAGCCATCGTGGATGGGTGGCACTCCGACTCGGCCCGCACTGTCATCGTGGGGCAGGCAGACCCCGAGGACCAGCGCCTGTCCGACGTGACACAGGGTGCCATGTGGCGCGGCATCGCAGCGCTGGCGTCCGGCAGCCACGTCGGCGACATCGGCGCCGCCATTGATGACTACGTGTCGTCGGTCCCCGGCAAGCCGTTGGGCATCCTCGAGGACTACGTGGGCCACGGGATCGGCTCGGAAATGCACATGGCACCCGATGTCCTGAACTACCGCACCAGCCACCGCGGCCCGAAGATCCGGCCCGGCCTGTGCCTTGCCATCGAACCCATGCTGGTCCGCGGCAGCATCGATACGGCCGTGCTGGAGGATGACTGGACCGTAGTGACCACGGACGGGAAGCGTTCCTGCCAGTGGGAGCATTCGGTGGCCGTCCACGAGAAGGGGATCTGGGTTCTCTCCGCTCCCGACGGCGGCGCAGAGCACCTGGTGCCGCTCGGCGTCACCCCGGTGCCCATCCCGTAGGCGACACGCATCTTCCTCTGCGACACGGAAATTCCCTGGCGACACCCGAATACGGGCGTCGCCAGGGAATTTGCGTGTCGGAGGGCATCCAGCGCGTCGCCTGAAAGATCCGGGCTGGTACGGGGGTGGGGGGACAATGGAGCCTATGGGAGCCATTACTGATGTGCCGGGGATCCGGGTGGGCCATGAGCAGAAGTCCGGGGACGGCTGGCTGAGCGGCGTGACGGTGGTCCTGCCGCCGCCGGGGACCGTCGGCTCCGTGGACGTCCGGGGCGGGGGCCCTGGCACGCATGAGACCGATGCGCTGGACCCCACCACGCTGGTATCGACGGTGGACGCCGTGGTCCTCACCGGCGGCAGCGCCTACGGGCTGGTCGCCGCCCACGGTGCCCAGCGCTGGTGCGAGGAACACGGCCGCGGCTTCGCTGTGACCGGGGGAGTGGTGCCCATCGTTCCCGCTGCCGCAATCTTCGATCTCGGCCGGGGCGGCGACTTCAGCGCGCGGCCCGACGCCGGCATGGGCTACGCGGCAACAGCCGCCGCAGCAGCGCAACCGGAAGGGCACGACGTCGGACGCGGCAATGTGGGCGCCGGCACCGGTGCGGTGCTCGGCAGGACGTTCAAGGGCGGGGTGGGCACGGCCTCGGTCACGCTGGACAACGGAGTCGTTGTGGGGGCGATCGCGGTCGTCAATGCGCTCGGACTGCCGTTTGGCACATCGCCTGGCACATCGCCGGA
>DATCVX010000713.1:0-1819 GCA_036566705.1 Arthrobacter sp.
TCGACACCCGCGCCACCCGCCGGGAAAGCGCCGCGGTGGTCGCTGATGCTTTCCCCGGGTCAGGAACCACCACCACGCTGCTGGCCCGGCGGGCGGATGCCTCGATCTTCGGTGCCGGACAGCCGAGCGAGGATGAAGTCAGGGAATACTGGACCATCGTGGACGGGTCCCTGAAGGAAATGACCGCGACGGTAGGCTTCTGGCGCCGGCAGCAGGCCAGGTTCTCGCCCCGGTCACTCCTGGCTGACGGGCGCGCCGCCCTGAAGCTGCGCAGCGGCGGGCTGGGGCTCGCATCACTGAAGCGCCCCGGCTCCGCCGCACCACAATCCGGCTCCGCCGCACCGCAGCCGGCCGAAGGTAGGGTGGAGAGCGGTCCGGCGGCAGCGCCCGCAGGCCCCTCCGAACCTGACGAGTCCACCGTTCTCAGGAACCCTGGCAGGAAGAACCACCCCGAACCATGATGCAAGACTCCGAGCGCTGCCAGCGCTGCCAGCAGCTGATCCGCGCGGGGGCCACTTTCTGCACGGCCTGCGGTGCCCCGCTGCCGAACAGGGCTGCCCGGAATGCACGCAACCTGGACCACGCCCAGCAGGCGCAGATGGAACGTGCCGCTGAGCATGCGGCCGGGATTCCCGGTACTATCCCGGTAGTACACCGGGCCCCCGCTCACAGCGGTCCCGGAATGACACAGGCCGTCCACGGTCAAGGGGGAAGAACGGGCATGGCAGTGAATCTTGGGCTTGTTCCGGCCACAGCGGGCAAACGGCTGGGGGCCGCCGTGCTGGACTGGCTCGCTCCGCTGGCGGTTCTCGTGGTGGCCTTCGCTATCGGATTCGCCGGGGTAACGCGCACCCAAAGCGGCGGATTCATCATCTACGACACCGGGTCCCTGGTCCTGTTCGGCGGCATCGGCCTGGGACTCACCCTCGTCTACATGTTTGTCCTGCTGGGCATGGAGGCCCGCTCGGGAATCACTATCGGCAACCGGCTCATGGGCATCCGCAGTGCCGACAACGACGGCTACGGACCCGGCGGGGGAGGGGTGTTCCTCCGCGGACTCATTACCGGCGCCGGTATCCTGCTGGCCGTTCTGGCGGCAGCTGTGGTGATCATCTTCAAGTGGTTCGACGTAGCCCTCTTCATCCTGGTGCCACTGGCCGTCATCGGTGCCGCCTGGGCGGTGCTTGTGGTGGTGTCGAACATCTGGGACAAAAATGGCAGGCTCCGGGGCTGGCACGACACCGCCGCGAAAACCCTCGTCTTCGACGTCAAAGCCGGACGGAACCCCATCGCGACGGGCGGGATCCAGGGACCCTACAGCTTCGCGCCCTTGGACCTGCCACCCGTCCAGCAGGTCGCTTCGCCCGTGGCCGGAGCCGCAAGAACGCCTCAGGTCATCAACGCCCAGGCGCCCCTCAACCCCAACCAGTGGGAGCCGCCGGCAGGGCAACCCGCAGGGCCGGCGCCATACCCTACGGCACAGCAGGAACCGGCCCCGCAGGCTCCTGCTGTGCCTTCAACCCCCGCGGCAGCACAGGCCCCGGCCATCGGGCAGCACCCGGCGGCGCCCGCCACCGCAGCCCAGTACCAGGCCCCGGACTACGCCGCACCGGCCGCGCACCCGGACGACGACCACGACCGCACGCAGCTGCGCGGCGGAGTCCGCGAGGCGGCTCCGGCCGCCTTACTGCGGATCAGGCTCGACGACGGCCGGGACTTCCAGCTCGACCGGAACGTCCTTGTGGGCCGAAACCCCGTGGGGCAGGCGGGTGAACAGCAGGCCCAGCTGCTGGCTGTGGACGACCCCGGCCGGTCGATT
>DATCVX010000714.1:0-2425 GCA_036566705.1 Arthrobacter sp.
CAGCGCGGCATGACCGCCACGTTCATGCCCAAGCCCTTCACGGACAGGACGGGCACGGGCCTGCACTTCCACCTGTCCCTGTGGTCCGGCGCCGAAGCGCTGTTCCCCGGTGATGACGGGGGAGCGTACGACGGCGGCCGCGGCCTGGGGCTGTCCGGGCTCGCTTACTCGTTCATCGCCGGAATCCTGGAGCACGCGCCTGCGCTGCAGGCCTTCCTCGCCCCGACGGTGAATTCGTACAAGCGCTCGGGTGCCACCACCAGCTCCTCCGGCGCCACCTGGTCGCCGCGGAAGGCCTCCTTCGGCGGGAATGACCGCACGCATATGATCCGCGTCCCCGACAACAAGCGGATCGAACTCCGCTCCGGAGACGGCTCGGCCAACCCCTACCTGGCCATCGCCACGGCCATCGCGGCCGGGCTGGACGGCGTGGAAAAGTCCGCCGATCCCGGTCTGCCGTCAGGCCCCGGCGAGTCCAAGCCCGATGCCCACCTGCTGCCGGCAACGCTGCTGCATGCCGTTGAGGCCCTGCGCCGCGACCCGGTGATCCTGGCCAGCCTCAGCGGCGACGCGGAGATCGGCAAGTACTACGCGGACGCCAAGGAAGAGGAGTTCCTGAGCTGGCACAACCAGGTCAGCGACTGGGAAATCCGCACCTACCTGACGTCCATCTGACCTGTCTTCGATCTGAGAACCCCTAGCAAGTAAAGGACACACCATGTGTGGAATTGCCGCGCTGCAGCTGCGCAACCCCTCGCTGCATCCCCGGATGGGCAGCCTGCTGTCCTCCATGCTGTGCCAGATCGTGGACCGCGGGCCGGACTCCGCCGGCCTGGCCGTCTACAACACGCCTGGCCTGGTCTCGGAGGGGACCTCCACCCTGAGCCTGCTTGGCAAGGACCAGGGCCCGCCCGTCGCGGAGATCAAGCTCGCCATCGCCGGCATGCTCCCGTCCGACGCCGCCGCCACGGTCCGCGTGGTGGGCGACACCACCCTGGTGAGTGCCGCCATCGGGACCGACCTGCTGGTGAAGGTTGTCAGCGAAATCCTCCCGGGCTCCACCATCATCGGCCGCGGCGAGCACGTGGCGGTGATGAAGAGCGTTGGCCATCCGATGGAGATCGCGGCCGAGCACGGGCTGGAGGCAATGGCCGGCAGCCAGGGCCTGTCCCACACCCGGATGGCCACCGAATCCGCGGTGACAGCGGGCGGTTCTCACCCCTTCTCCGTGGCCGATGACCTGTGCCTGGTGCACAACGGATCGTTCTCCAACCACGCCACCATCCGGCGGGGCCTGCTGCGCGAAGGCGTGGTCTTCGACTCCGACAACGACACCGAGGTGGGCGCCCGCTACGTGGCATCCCGCCTGCAGCAGGGCGACACCCTCGAAGAGGCGCTGGTGAACCTGGGCAAGGTCTTTGACGGTTTCTACACCCTGGTGGTCACCACCGCAGACAGCATGGCCGTGGTCCGGGACCCGATCGCCTGCAAGCCGGCCATCATCGCCGAAACCGACGACTACGTGGCCATGGCCTCCGAATACCGCGCCCTGGCAGCCCTGCCCGGGATTGAAAACGCACGCATCTTTGAACCGGAACCCGGAAAGGTCTACACATGGTCACTCTGACATCCCCCGAAAGCACGGAAACAATGCTGGACACCTTCAGCGTTGACCTCGCCGACGCTCCGGTCAGGGACCTCAACCAGGCCCTCCACGATGCAGTCGATGGCCAGTCCTGGACCGTCACCAGCCCCGGCGGCAAGCACAGCCTCGCCGTCGGCATCACCGCGGACGTCACGGTGACCGTCGAAGGCCACGCCGGCTACTACGCCGCCGGGATGCACCAAAAAGGCGACGTGACAATCAACGGCAATGCCGGCGTCGGAGTCGCCGAGAACATCATGTCCGGCCGCGTGCACGTAAAGGGTGACGCGTCCCAGTCCGCGGCCGCCACCGGCCACGGCGGTCTGGTGGTCATCGACGGGAACGCCGGCGCACGCTGCGGCATCTCGATGAAAGGCGTGGACATCGTGGTGGGCGGCAACATCGGCCACATGTCCGCGTTTATGGCGCAGGCCGGCCGCCTGGTGGTCTGCGGCGACGCCGGCGAGGCCCTGGGCGACTCCATCTACGAGGCCCGGCTCTACGTCAAGGGCACCGTGGCGTCGCTCGGCGCGGACTGCATCGAAAAGCCCGTGAACGCTGAGCACCTGGCCGAACTCGGAGAGCTCCTGGCCGCCGCAGGCCGCACCGACAACCCGGCCGACTTCAAACGCTACGGCTCAGCCCGGAACCTCTACCACTTCCACGTCGACAATTCGACGTCGTACTAGGAGCCTCCCATGACCATCACCTCACTGCCGCTTCCCACAGAAGTGCCCGCGCAGAACCTGGCCGAACTGGGTCTGCGCGAATCGGCAACCT
>DATCVX010000715.1:0-1649 GCA_036566705.1 Arthrobacter sp.
CGTTTCGTACATTTCCCGGCCGTAGATGCCTTTCAGGGTCAGCATGTGCGTGACCACCTTGCCCCAGTCGATGGTGATGTCCTGGCTGGGCAGGCCGAGCATGGCGATGCGGCCGCCGTGGTTCATGTTCTCGATCATCTCTGGCAGCGCCGTGGGGTGGCCCGACATTTCCATGCCGATGTCAAAGCCCTCGCGCATGCCGAGCTCACGCTGGGCATCCTTGACGCGGGTGGTGGACACGTCGATGGCAAGGTCCACGCCCAGCCGGCGTGCGAGCTCAAGCCGCGGCTGTGACACATCGGTGATGGCGATCTTCCGCGCACCGGCGTGGCGGGCCACGGCTATGGCCATCAGGCCGATGGGGCCGGCCCCCGTGATCAGGACGTCCTCGCCCACCAGCGGAAAACTGAGGGCGGTGTGTACGGCGTTGCCGAACGGATCGAAGATGGCGCCGAGTTCCGGTGTGATGGAGGGATCGTGGTGGACCCAGACGTTGGTCTCGGGAATGACCACGTACTCGGCGAAGGCGCCGTCCCGCTGTACCCCCACGCTTACGGTGTGGATGCACATGTGCCGGCGGCCTGCGCGGCAGTTCCGGCAGATCCCGCAGACCACATGGCCTTCGCCGGACACCCGGTCCCCCACCTTGACGTCGCGGACGTCCTCACCGGTTTCCACCACTTCGCCAAAGAACTCGTGGCCGGCGATCAGCGGGGCCGCGATGATGCCCTGGGCCCAGGAGTCCCAGGACTGGATGTGCAGGTCGGTTCCGCAGATGCCGGTGGTGAGGACGCGGATCTTGACGTCATTGGGGCCCGCTTCCGGCTCGGGGCGGTCAACCAGTTCGAACCCGGCGTGTGCTCCGGACTTGTAGAGCGCCTTCATTGGCTTCCTCACTTCAGGGCGGCCGCCTCGCGTGAAGCGGGCGGAGATCTTCCTTCATTAGAGCCACTCCGAAGCATTAGCACAAGCAGTATTTTCTCAATCGACGATGAAGTATTTACTTAGGCATAGACTGAGCGGATGGAAATTCACCAGCTGGAAATCCTCCGCGAGCTCGGGGCCCTGGGCAGCGTCAAAGCTGTGGCCGAGACGCTGATGGTCACCCCGTCCGCCGTGTCCCAGCAACTGTCCCTGCTGCAGCGCAATGTCGAGGTTCCGCTGACGCGGAAGGAGGGCCGGAACCTGGTGCTGACCGAAGCCGGCCAGGTCCTGGCAGACGCCGGTGCCGCCGTCGTCAGCGCCATGGCGGATGCCCGCACGGCGATCGGCGCCTATCACGGGTCTCCTGTGGCGCCGGTGACGCTCAGCGGGTTCCACAGCGTGGGCCAGGCGCTGTTCGCGCCGCTCGCGCGGATGCTGGACGAGCCTGGCCAGCCGAAGATCCAGCTCTCCGACGAGGACGTGGCGCAGCATGACTTTCCCGCCCTGACGGCCCGGTACGACCTCGTGCTGGCGCACCGCATGGACCACAGTCCGCGGTGGCCGGCGGAGCGGGTGGCCGTGATCCCGCTGGCGCACGAACCGCTGGACGTTGCCCTCCCGGCGGACCACCGCCTGGCCGGCCAGGACACGGTGACCGCGGCCGACGTCGTGGGTGAAGCCTGGGTGACCAGCCACACAGGCTACTCCCCCGCGGACGTCCTGTC
>DATCVX010000716.1:0-3145 GCA_036566705.1 Arthrobacter sp.
CCTTGATGGGGCCGATGACGGGGTTGATGGCGGCGGTGTTGGCGGTGAGCGAATCGCGGCGGAGAACCGTGAGGTCCAGGGAAAGGTCCTGGCCTGCTTCGGCGTCGAGGGCCACCGGCTTCAGGACTGCCGGGACGCCCACCTCGCCGGTGTGGAAGATCTGGAAGAGGACCAGGGTGAGCGGGTTCGGGACGGTGCCGAGGGAACCGAGCTCGGAGTCCAGGGTGATGGTGTTGCTGTAGAACGTTTCGGTGCCGCCGTCGGTACCGCGCAGGATGGAGCCGCGCTGGTTCGTCAGGTGCGTGTTGCCGATGCTGTTGCGGATGTCCCCGTCGATGGTGAGGTTGAAGCCGGTGGCCGCCGTAGGCCGGAGGCTCTCCACCACCACATCGGTGGCGGGGAAGATGTGGTGCACGTGCCAGAACCATTGCGTGGCCGGGGGCGCGTGCGGGCCGTTGTCCACGGAGACGCTGATGACGGCTTCCGGAGTGGTGGACAGGTGCGAGTTGAGGGTGTTGATGGACACGCTCTGCGGGTCCGTGGTGCCCTTGAGGACGATCGCCTTGTCCGAGCTGTTGCGGATCAGCACGGAGTTCCAGGTTTCCTGCAGGTAGAAGATGCCCAGGCTGCCGTGGATGAGGCCGTTGCAGTCATCGTCGCAGCCGCTTCCGGCGGCGTTGGCCTCAAAGAGGGCGGCGGGCAGTTCGTCGTAGATGATGGGGTCGACCCAGATGGTGCCGCCGGCGATGGTGTCGCCGATGTTCAGGGCGGGGCCGAACTCGCTGGCACGGACGGTCACGTTGTAGGTTTTGGCGATGATCTTGCCGCTGGCGTCGATGACCAGCACCGGGTTGGGCTCGCCCAGCAGGTACACGGTGGACTCCCAGAGGATGTCCCGCTTGGGCTTGTACTGGATGTCGGAGTCGGAAGATCCGACGTCGAAGAAGCCGCCGGAGCGGTGCGCCCGGACGTACAGCCGGTCAAAGGACGTCAGCGCCGAGACCACCAGCTCAGCCGTGCGGATGACGGATTCGTCCACGCCGTTGACCTGGGAATCCCCGGTGAACTTCACCTCGGCGTAGGCGTCCGTATCGCCGCCGCCGCAGCCGCAGTTGGCGCTGGCGTCGGCCGTGAGGTTGAGGTTGGCGTGCTGTGCCCGGATGGTCACGGCATCGCCCTCCACGTAGGAGGCGGCGGAGAGGGTCACGGTGACGTTGTCGTTGACGCTCACGTAGGCGCTGGCGTCGGAGTCGGCTCCCAGGGCGTACGCATCGGCGGTGGAGGTGGCCAGTGCCCGCACGGTCTCGTTGACGGCGTCGATCGAGCCGTCGGAAAGGTCGATGTTCCAGCGGACACCGGACCCGGCGCCCACCTGCACGGCCGCACCGCGGAGGCTGGCTGTTCCCAGCAGCACGGTGTCAACGGTGGCGGCGTGTTCGCGCCCGATGCCCACGCCCTGGCTGCTGTCGTCGTTGGCGTCGGAGTTGGTGCCCAGGCCGCCGGATCCGGAGGAGGCGATGGCCACTCCGTTGTAGCCGGCGGAGGCTGCGATGAGAACCGAGCGGTTAGCCACGATGTCGCCGCCGATTTCGGTGCGGACCGCGTAGCCGATCTCCGCGTCCACGTCGGTGTCCGCGCCGGCAATGAGCCCGCCCGTCCGGTTCACTGCGTGGCCGTTGGCACTGGTCATCGCGAAGGAGGTGACCTGGGCGTCGGTGGAGGAGAACACCGAGACGCCGTCCCGGACCTTGGTGGTGACGTTGTTGACGGCGTCGATGAAGGCGTTGGAGGCGCCGAAGCCCAGGAAGCCGCCGCCCTTGCCGATCGAAGAGGTGGCGGTGCGCAGGTACGAGCGCCCGTCGATGACCACTGCGCCGCCGCGGAGGGTGCCGGCCTGGACGTCCACCGTGAGGTCGATCTGCACGTTCGTCTCGGAGAACACGTCGCTGAAGCGGAACAGCCCGCCGCCGATTCCCGTGGACGTCGCTTCCACCACGCCGTTGACGCCCGTGGCGCTCGGCGAGCCGGGTCCGCCCACGCCCATCATCTGGTGCGGTGATCCGCTCATCGTGGTGCCCGGGGCCAGGTCGATGTAGAGCTGCTGGATGCCGGTGCCCGGACCCGTGACGGCGATGCCCTGGTTCCGCAGGACGTGCGACCCCAGTTTGGTCGCCAGGCCGCCCACGGTGTTGCCGGCGGCGTCGCGCAGCTGGATCTTGTCGTCGTCGGCGTCGTCGATGAGGTGGACGTAATACATGTTGCCTTCAACGAGGCCGACCGTTTCGTAGCCCACCCGGCGCAGCGTGTGGTTGGCGATGATGGCCTTGAAGAAGTTCGCATCCAGGGGGTTGGTGATCGTGGAGATCGAAATCGCCTGGATGTCCCCGGCGCCGCAGGGCTGCAGGTCCACGCCCGGGCCCGGGTCGACGTCCTTCGTGCCCAGCCCGGTGTGGCAGAGGGACGTGGCAAGCCGGATCATGTGCGCTCCGCTGGCTCCGAGGGGGCAGAAGAACGGGCATCCGCCGTCGGGGTCCGCGGTGAGGACGTAGTACGTGGCGCCGTTGGCCAGGCCGCCGATGGCCAGGGACGGGTCCGTCACGGTGTAGACCACGGCGTCGCCATTGCTCCAGCCATGGAACGGGGCGTAGATGGTGTTCCAGCCGCCGTTGCGGACGATCTTGCCGTCCCCGTCCACCTCAAGCTGGCCTGCACCGTCGGTGTTGATGTCAATCAGCGTGCTCTTGAAGTCCACCACCGCCGGCGCGTAGTACACCACGCCCTGGCCTTCCACGAGGCCGGAGTGGCTGCCGACGTTGATGGTGTTGCCGCCCGTAAGCGTGGAGCCGTCCGGGGTGAAGGAGCGGACAATGAAGCCGTCGGCGTCGAGCAGGCTCGTGGAGAGCCGGATCCGGTAGCTGTCCACCACGAAGATGTAGTAGGAGGCGCCGCACACCAGTCCGCCGGCCGGTGTGGTGCCCAGGGCCGTGCCGCCTGCTCCGCAGTTGTAGACCACGCGGTCGCCGGTGAGGAAGTTGTGCCCGTTGGCGAAGTACAGGCTTCCCGTGTCGAGCTGGATGAGCTGGCCGTCGTAGGGGATGGCCGGGTCGTCGGGGTTGGCGGCGTCGAACTGCTCGCCGAGGCGGAG
>DATCVX010000717.1:0-6779 GCA_036566705.1 Arthrobacter sp.
AACCCACGATGTTTAGGCCAGCCGCCCCTATGTACGGAAGAATTGACCCATGACCGAGGAAAACAGCGCCCAGTGGCACGACGAACCCACCGACTACGCGCAGATCGGCAAACTGCCCCGGTTTGAGGCGGCCAGCGCCAACGACAGCAAGCTCTCCGCGGTCTCAAGCTCGCTGAACATCACGGCAGCCGCCGCCGATCCGGAACTCCTGGACCTCCCCTGGCACATCGCACTTGAGGACTGGCCCGCCGAGAATCTCGCAGCACTGCCCCGCGGCATCTCCCGGCACATTGTGCGCTTTGCCCACCTTGGCGGCTCCGTCATCGCCATCAAGGAAACCTCCGAGCATGTGGCCCGCCACGAGTACCACATGCTGCGCAAGCTCGCCCGGCTGGACGTCCCCTGCGTCGAGCCCGTAGCCGTGATCACCGGCCGGACCACGCTGGACGGCCGGCCCCTGAACCCCGTGCTGGTCACCCGCCACCTGAAGTTCTCCATGCCGTACCGCGCGCTGTTCTCCCAGATGCTGCGCAAGGACACGCTCACCCGCCTCATCGATGCCCAGGCACTCCTGATGGTGCGCCTGCACCTGATCGGGTTCTACTGGGGCGACGTCTCGCTCTCCAATACCCTGTTCCGCCGTGACGCCGGGGCCTTTGCGGCGTACCTTGTGGACGCAGAGACCGGCGAGCTCTATCCGGACCTGTCCACCGGGCAGCGCGAATACGACCTCGAAATCGCCCGGGTCAACATCGCCGGCGAGCTGATGGACCTGCTGGACGGCGGCCTGATTGAGGAGAAGGTGGATCCTGTTGCCACCAGCGAGCTCATCATGGACAGCTACCGCCGTCTCTGGACCGAGCTGACGGAGAAGGAATCGTTCGAGCTCGGCGAACGCTGGCGCGTGGGTGCCCGCATCCGCCGCCTCAACGAACTGGGTTTCGACGTCGAAGAATACGCGATCAAAACCACACAAAACGGTTCCACCATCCAGCTGCAGCCCAAGGTCGTGGACGCAGGACACCACATGCGCCGCCTGCTGCGCCTGACCGGGCTGGATGCCCAGGAGAACCAGGCTCGCCGCCTGCTCAACGACATGGACTCGTTCCGGGCGGACAACAACCCGGAGATGGATGAGGAATACAGCGCCCACCTCTGGGTCAGCCAGGTCTTCGAGCCGATTGTCCGTTCCATCCCGCGGGACCTGTCCCGCAAGCTCGAACCCGCCGAAGCCGTCCACGAGGTGCTCGAACACCGCTGGTACATGTCTGAGAAGCAGGAACGGCACATTCCGCTGGCGGAGGCGGTGCAGTCCTACATCGACTCCATCCTGCGGCACCGCCGTGACGAGGCAGCCATCATGCTGAACCCGGACACGGAAATGCTGAAGATCCTCGAAGTGGAAACCGAGGAGTCCAGGTACGGCCCCGACGAAGACATCGACGAATACCCGGACGTCGACGACTGACGGAGTCCCTGGGGAGCCGCCCGCGTACGCAACACAGCTGTGCTAAATCAGCCGGGTGGGCGCGGGCCTAGATGGCCTTCCCCGGGTTGAGGATGCCGGCCGGGTCAAAGAGCTCTTTGATCCGGCGCTGCAGCTCCCTGACCGGTTCCGGCTGCTCGAGTCCAAGCCACCGCAGCTTGTACTGCCCGATGCCGTGCTCTCCAGTGATGGTGCCGCCCATCTCCAGAGCGGCGTCAATCGACGCGTCCAGCGCGAGGTTCAGGCGCTGCATGGCGCCCTCGTCCACGGCATCGTCCAGCCGGTCCACCCAGAACGTCGGGTGCAGGTTGCCGTCCCCGGCGTGGGCCACCACCTTGAGGCTGACCTCGTGGGCAGCGGCGATGGCCTCCAGCGCCGCGACGTAGTCCACCAGGCGTGAGCGGGGCACGGCAACGTCCTCACCCACCCGATATTCGTCGTCGACCTCCACGCCGCGGCTGTTGCGGCGCAGCTCCACCAGCTGCTCGGCCTCGGCGGTGGATTCGGTGGTGACCAGCGCCCCGCCGTCCGCCAGCACCGTCCGGACGACGTCGGCTTCCGCGGCAGCGCCGAAACCATCGGTCTGGATGAGCAGCAGGGAGCGTCCGCGCGTGGTGAGGTCCGATCCGTGGATGCTGTCCAGCTGGGCGAGCGTGCCGCCGTCGAGCAGTTCCATGATGGCGGGCTGGACGCGGGCCCTGCCCACTGCCAGGACTCCGGCGGCAGCCTGCCGGAAGTCCGGGTAGAACGCGGCGATGGTGTGCACGTCGCGGGGCAGGTACTTCAGCCGCACCGTTACGCCCACCACGATGCCCAGGGTGCCTTCGGAACCGACGAACAGCCCGGTAAGGTCGTAGCCGGCCACGCCCTTGAACGTCTGGTGTCCGGTGTGGATGAGGGACCCGTCGGCGAGCACCACGTCCAGCGCCAGGACCGAATCCCGCGTGACCCCGTACTTGGCGCAGCGCAGGCCGCCGGCATTCGTGGCGACGTTGCCGCCGATCGTGGAGGTACGGAAGCTCGCGGGGTCGGGCGCATACATCAGCCCGTGGACGGCCGCCGCCTCGTTCAGGACGGCGTTTACCACGCCGGGCTCGACGACGGCGGTCTCGTCGTCGGGGTTAAGGTCCAGGATGCGGTCCATCCGTTCCAAGGACAGGACTACCGAATTCCGGCTCGCGTGCGCGCCACCGGACACCCCGGTCCCGGCGCCGCGGGCCACCAGCGCTATGCCCCGGCCGGCACAACATCTCACTGTGGCCTGGACGTCCGCCAATGATTCAGCGAAAACCACCGCCAGGGGTAACTGGAAGTCCAGCACAGGCGCCTGGTCCACTGCGTACCGCGCGAGCGTGGCTTCCTCAGTACTGACCAAGCCCGGCCCGAGCACTGTCTCCAGCTCCTCAGCTATGCTGCCCACGCAGCCTCCAGTTCCGTCGTCGCACATGTCCTTCCAGTCTAGGGCCGGGCTGGATGACGCGGCCGCGTCATAATCCCTCCGCAACCATGACTGCAAGCGTTTCCACTGGTCAAACCCCAGTCACCGAAAGGGACGGAACCGAGGCCTCTTGAACACGGCTGGAAGCGTTTTCATTTTTTGTCCTGCTCGTCTAGGGTAATTCCCATGTCTGTTGATTCCGTGATCTCCGCCACAGCAGCGCTGGCTGGACCGCTGACCCTGATCCACGACGCCGACAAGGCTCCGGGCTGGTGGCGCTCTGCCGTCATCTACCAGGTGTACCCGAGGTCCTTCCGCGACCTTAAGGGAGACGGCATCGGGGACATCGCCGGCATCACCGAAGGACTGCCGCACCTGGCCGACCTGGATGTGGACGCCGTCTGGCTGTCCCCCTTCTACCGGTCTCCGCAGCGCGACGCCGGTTACGACGTCAGCGACTACTGCGACGTGGACCCGATCTTCGGAACCCTGGGCGATTTCGACATCATGATGGCCGAGGCCAACCGCCTGGGCCTGCGGGTCATCGTGGACCTGGTCCCCAACCACTGCTCAGACCAGCACGTGGCGTTCCAGGCCGCCCTGGCCGCACCCGCCGGAAGCCCCGAGCGGGACATGTTCATCTTCCGCGACGGCAGCGGCCCCGAGGGGCACGAGCCTCCAAACAACTGGCAGTCCCACTTTGGCGGACCTGCCTGGACGCGCGTCATCGGGCCCGACGGCCAGCCGGACCAGTGGTACCTGCACCTCTTCGATTCGTCCCAGCCGGATTTCAACTGGGACAACCCTGCCGTGCATGCCGAGTTTGAGCGTGTTCTCCGTTTCTGGCTTGACCGCGGTGTGTCAGGCTTCCGGGTGGATGTGGCCCACGCACTGGTCAAGGCTCCGGGGCTTCCGGCCTGGGGCGGCCGGGCCGACGGCGGCAGCTCTGACGGCTTCCCGGGCCACGAGGCCCCCATGTTTGGCCAGCCGGCCATCCACGACATCTACCGCGCCTGGCGCCTGATCCTGGACGAATACGGTCCGGACAGGATTCTGTGCGCCGAAGCGAGCGTCGATCTTCCGCGCCTCGCGCACTGGGTCAGGCCTGACGAGATGCACCAGGCCTTCAATTTCCCGTACCTGCACGCCGGCCTGGACGTGTACCGGCTGAGGTCGGTCATCACGGACTCCCTGACGGTCCTGGACGCCGTAGGTGCGCCCAGCACGTGGGTGCTGTCCAACCACGACGTCGTGCGGCATGCCAGCCGCTTCGGTTACAACGGCTCCGGCCCCCGCGACGGCGACGGCATCGGTCCCGCAGACCATCAGCCGGACACTGCGCTGGGCCGGCGCCGTGCGGCCGCGGCTTCCCTGTTCATGCTCGGCCTCCCCGGCGCTGCCTACCTCTACCAGGGCGAAGAGCTCGGGCTTCCGGACGGCATCGACATCCCTGAAGGTATGCGGCAGGACCCCACTTTCGCGAGGACCGGAGGGGAACGCCTGGGCCGTGACGGCTGCAGGGTCCCGCTGCCCTGGAATGCCGCGGAACCGCATCTGGGCTTCGGCTCCGGACAGCCGCCGTGGCTTCCCCTGCCGGCAGCTTTCAAGGACTTGGCGCGCGACGTCCAGGCCGCCATACCGTCGTCGCACCTGAACCTGTACCGCCGCACACTGGCTGCACGGCGGGAACTGGGCTTGGGCCGCGGCTCCCTTGCATGGGCGGAGGAATGGTGCACAGGCTCCTCCCTTGGTTTCGTGAACGGCACTACGCTGGTGCTTATGAACCTCAACCATGAGCCACTGGAAATGCCCGCGGGCAACGTGCTCCTCCGCAGCGCGGACCCGGAGTCCGGCCACTTCCTCGCCTCCGGCGAAACCGTCTGGCTGCAATTGGTGCACGGCGACACGGAGTAGTCCACATGGCAGGCATCAAAGACGTTGCCGACCGGGCCGGCCTATCCATTGCCACGGTGTCGCGGGCACTTAGCGGGAAGGCCAATGTTTCGGCGAAGAGCCGCAAGCTCGCCAAAACGGCTGCCGCGGAGCTGGGATTTGTGCCCTCATACCATGCGTCAAGCCTGGCGTCCGGGCGGAACCACAACGTTGGCCTAGTGCTGCCGTCCGTGCACCGCTGGTACTTTTCATCAGTCCTGGAGGGCGTCTCCGCAACGCTGCTGGATGCCGGTTACGACCTCACCCTGTACAACGTGGGCGACCAGGCGGCGCGGCGCCAAAGCGTCCTGAACGACTTCCTCCTGCGCAAACGGCTCGATGCGGTGATCGCCGTCGCGCTGGTGCTTACCGACGACGAGATCCAGCAACTCCTCGCCATCCACCGCCCTATCGTGGGCATCGGCGGGGCACTGGCCGGCGCATCGACCATCCGGATCAACGATTCCGGCCTGTCCCGCATGGCCACCAACCACCTGATCCGGCTGGGCCACACGCGCATAGCCCACCTGACCGGTGATCCCGCGCTTAACCAGGACTTCAAACTGCCAGGGATCCGCCAGGCCGGTTTCGAGGCCGCGATGAAGGACGCAGGCTTGCCCGTCCGGCCTGAATGGCAGATCTCAGCGGACTTCACCATCCAGGGCGCGTATACAAGTGCGCGCCGGCTCCTCGGCATGGGGACCGAACGGCCCACGGCCATCTTCGCGGCGTCGGACGAGATGGCCATCGGCACCATCCTCGCCGCCCGCGACTTTGGCCTCAGGGTTCCGCACGACCTGTCCGTCATTGGCATGGACGGCCATGAGCTCGGCGAGGTCTTTGGGCTGACGACCATAAACCAGGATGCCCGCGGCCAGGGCGCCCTCGCTGCCCGGCTCCTGCTGGAAACACTCGACGCCGGCACCCCTGCCGGTAACGATGGCTCCGCAAGTGACCGGGAGTACCCGACGGAACTGGTTATCCGCACAAGTACGGCTGTACCGCCTGCTTAAGCTTGTTCTGCCGCGGTTTCCTCCGGGCTGCCGCCCATAAAGCGTACATACCGTTCAAGCACTGTTGGCCAGCCTGCCGCGTACTCCGCCCGGGTACGCGCCGGGTCCTCGGCACCCTCCCAGCCGTCATGCACCAATCGGACCTCGGTATCATCACCCACGCCCCTGAAGGCCACACGCAGCTCCGTGGACCACAACGCCGTGGTTCCCGGGTGCCAGGTCGCATGGAACGACAGAGGCGGCTGCCAGTCGTCGATGGTACCCCAGATCGACGTCCGGCCATCGTCAGCGGTTTCCAGGATCAGGTTCTCTTCAAATTCCACATAGGACCCGGCGCCGTAGACGCCGTGGGACTCCAGCGGCCACCAGAGGTGCGTGTGGTCGGTGAACCCGGCAAAGGCCTGGCCCACGTGGCCGGGAACCGTCACCGTCAGGATCAGGGGGTTCAGGGCGTCCGCAGCGTCTGAAGCATCCGGGGTGGGGCCACCTGCGTGGCTGAAGAGGTTATCCATGGACACCAACTTTACCCGCGGGGCAGTCGCGGGAATCTTCCTCCCCAGGACCCTCTCGCAGTTGTTGCGGGTTTTTCGCCGACGCTCTCGCAGTTGTTGCGGGTTTTGGGTGGATGTTCTCTCACTTTGGGGGCGTCTGGTGGTTCATGGGTGCGACGGCGGTGCCTGGGTTGTGTGCCCGGGCTTCGGGTCTTTGCATGGTGGTGAGAGAGGATCGGCCGGAATCCTGCAGGATGCGAGAGAGGATCAGCCAAAAACCCCTCTACGTCAGGCTGGTTGTGAGTCAGTCGTTTGAAGGGAACAGGAGCAGCTATGTCTGTTGGTCCGCGAGGTATTAGCCGTGATGAGATCCGGGAATTGGTGCATCAGTATTACGTGCAGCCGTACGGGACGAGGAA
>DATCVX010000718.1:0-5972 GCA_036566705.1 Arthrobacter sp.
CGGTGTGTTCGATTTCGAACGCCGCGAGGGCCAGCCCTTTGTGGTGGACGCCGTGCTGCACCTGGACTTTTCCCCGGCGGCCGCCTCGGATGATGTCCGGGACACCGCGCACTACGGGGAAGTGGCGGAGCGCATCACCGGCTGGATCACGGGCGAGCCGGTGAACCTGATCGAGGCCCTGGCCGTGCGGATCGCAGAGGACCTGCTCGGCGAATACCGGCTCCACGCGGTGGAGATTACCGTGCATAAGCCAAAGGCGCCCATCGAGGTTCCGTTCGGCGACGTGTCCGTCACTGTGTACCGGGAGCGGCAATGACCACCGGCTATGCCAAAGCAGTGCTTGCGCTCGGCAGCAACCTTGGCGAACGGAACGACACCCTGTCCGAGGCCGTTGCCGACCTCGTGGATCCGCCCGAGGTCCGCCTGCTGGCCGTCTCCCCGGTGGTGCAGACTAAGGCGGTGGGCGGGCCCGCCGGCCAGCCGGACTTCCTGAACATGGTCATCACCGTCGAAACCACCCTGTCCCCGGCGGCGCTGCTCGAGCACTGCCAGTCCGTGGAGAACAAACACCATCGCGTCCGGGAGGTGCGCTGGGGGCCTCGGACGCTCGACGTCGACGTCATCACCTACGGCGACTTCAGCAGCGACGACCCGGACCTCACCCTGCCGCACCCGCGTGCCGCCGAACGCGCCTTTGTGCTCTATCCGTGGTCCCTGATCGAGCCGGCGGCGACGCTGAACGGCGAACGGATCAGCGCCCTGGCGGCCCGGGCCTCCGACTTTGACGACCTTGTTCCGTTCGACGGCTTCGGCGACTTCGACGGCGCCCCCACCGCCGGGGCGGTTGAGTAGGCCATGAAACCCATCAACCCCCTGCGCCTGCTGCTGATCGGCCTGATCCTTGCCGTTGCCGGCTGGGCTGCCACCGTCCTGACCAACCGGTACAGCATTGCCACGCCCGTCCTTCCCGCCACGGCACTGGCCACCATGGGCGTGATCGTGGCCATCACCCTGGTCCTTGGCATCCGGATCCTGCGGTGGCGCAACAGCAACAAGGACGCCACCAAGAAAAAGACCGCACTCAACCCGATCCTGGCGGCCAGGACACTGGTCCTGGCCCAGGCCTGCGCCTACGCCGGCACGGTCCTGCTGGGCTGGCACGCCGGGATTTTCCTGGACCAGCTGCGGGTATGGAGCCTGCGCAGTGACCAGGGCATCACCTGGCTGGCGCTTGCCCAGGCCGCCGGCGGCCTGGTGATGATCGTGGTGGGCCTGTTGGTGGAGCGCTTCTGCAAGATCCCGCCGGAAGACACCGAAACCCCGGGTGAGGGCCAGCGCGGCCGAAGCCCGCGTGGTGAAGCCGCAGGGGAAGGCGAATATGCATACCGAGGCGATTGATCCGCCGGGCATCAGCTGGCTGCGGGTGTCGCCCAGATACGTGACCGTCAGGCTGGTGCAGTGGGCCCTCGGAAACATTCTGATGGTGCTTGTGCTCTGCCTGCCACTGGTGTTTGTGACCCTTGGCTGGTGGCTGTGGCCGCCGCTGTGGCTCGCCGTCCTGGTACCGTCCGCAGCGCTTGTCCTGGCGGTCTGGCGGCTCGTGCTCATCCCGCGCCAGGTGCGCGCCATCGGATATGCCGAGCGTGACGACGACCTCCTGATCCGGGGCGGCATTTTCTTCCAGCGCACCATGGTGGTCCCCTACGGACGCATGCAGTACGTGGACATCGGCGTCGGTCCCGTGGAACGCGGACTCGGGCTGTGCACACTGAAGCTGCACACCGCCTCGCCAGGGACCAACGCGCAGATCCCGGGGCTTCCCGCCGCCGAAGGAGCACGCCTGCGCGAGCAGCTGTCGGCCCGCGGCGAAGCCAGGCTGGCTGGGCTGTGACCGCTGACGGCCCCGTTCCGGAGCCGGGCACGGCCCCTGCAGTGCCCGTACCGGAAACGCCCGCACCGGAAGTGCCCGCACCGGAAGTGCCCGTACGGGAAACGCCCGACGGCGAGTGGCTGCGCGTGCACCCGGCGTCGCCGTTTGTGCGCGGCTGGGTGGCGCTGGCCGCCATCGGATTCTTCTTCGGCCGCGACTTCTTTGAGCGGATGCTGCAGGGCAGGCCCGTCCTGGAAGATGACTTCGCAGGCCGGATACCCTGGCTGGTTGCCGGCGGCGGTGCGGTCCTGCTGGTCGCAGTGCTCGGCTTCATCCTGACCTGGTATTTCACCCGGTACCAGGTGTCCGGCGGCTACGTCCGGGTCAATACCGGTTTCCTCTTCCGGCAGCAGCGGCAGGCCCGGCTGGACCGCGTCCAGGCCATCGACATTGTGCAGCCGCTTCTGGCCAGGATCTTCGGCCTGGCAGAGCTCAAGTTCGAGGTGGCAGACGCCGGCGAGTCCGCCGTCCGCCTCGCCTACCTCCGGATGGACGACGCCCGGCAGCTCCGTGCCACAATCCTCGCGCGGGCCGCCGGCGTGGTCCAGGACCCCGGGCGGCCTGAGGAGGCAGCGCCCGAGGCGCCGGAATATCCGGTACTGGCCGTGCCGCCGTCGCGCCTTGTCGGTTCGCTGCTGCTCAGCGAGCAGAGCTTCTTTGTGGTCCTGGGCGGCATTGCCTCCGTAATCCTGTCTGCAGTGACGGAGAACCGCGGCTTCTACTTCTACCTGATTCCGGCGGCCCTGGGCCTTGCCGCGAGTTACTGGGGCTCCTTCAACAAGGGCTACAACTTCACCGCCGCCATTTCCCCGGACGGGATCCGGCTGCGGTACGGGCTGCTTGACACCCAGGCGCAGACCCTCCCGCCCGGCAGGATCCAGGCGCTCAGGGTGGCGCAGCCGCCGCTGTGGCGGATCTTCGGCTGGTACCGGATCCAGGTTAATGTTGCCGGGTACGGGGCTGCCGGGGGCAACGGCGAAACGGCGTCCCGCACCACACTGCTGCCCGTGGGCAAGCTGGCCGACGTCATGAGCATGCTGTCGCTGGTGCTCCCGGATCCCGGGACTTCGGAGCCGGGCCGGGTCTTCGGCGCGGGGCTCACCGGGCTGGATTCCGACGGCGGTTTTGTCACCACGCCGCGGCGGGCCCGGCTCCTGGCCCCGCTCGGCTGGCGCCGCAACGGCTTCACCGCCACCGCCACGGCCCTGCTCATCCGCTCGGGCCGCTGGTGGCGGCAGCTGGTTGTGGTCCCGCACCAGCGCACGCAGTCCATGGCCCTGCACCAGGGCCCGCTGGCCAGGCGCTTCGGCGTGGCGGACCTTGTGCTGCACACCACCTCCGGGCCGGTCTCCCCCCGCCTGATCCAGGCCGGTGTCGAGGAGGCCAGGACCCTCTTCGACGAACAGTCCGCCCGCGCCAGGCTTGCACGGAAGCGGCAGACCACCGAACACTGGCTTGCCCAGGTGGTGCCGGCAGCTCCGGTGGTTGAGCCCGGAACCCCAACGGAACCCGCCAACAAGGAAGGCCAGCAGCATGGCTAAGCCCGGACGCCTCGGCGTCGGAATCATCGGAGCCGGCAAAGTGGGCGCCGTCCTTGGTGCGGCGCTCCGCTCGGCGGAACACGCCGTCGTCGGAGTTTCCGCCGTGTCCGACGCGAGCCGCGAACGGGCCGAAGCGCTGCTTCCCGGCGTGCCCGTCCTGGAGATCCAGGACATCGTGGAGCGCTCGGAACTGGTGCTCCTCGCCGTCCCCGATGACGCCCTGGCCGGGCTCGTGGCCGGGCTGGCAAAGCTGGGAGCCTGGCAGCCCGGACAGCTGGTGGCCCACACGTCGGGCAGGTTTGGCGTGGGGGTCCTGCATCCCGTGCGCGCGGCCGGATCCATCCCGCTGGCCCTGCACCCGGCCATGACCTTCACCGGCATGAGCCTGGACCTCACCCGGCTGCTGGACTGCACGTTCGGCGTCACCGCGGACGCTGCCATGCTGCCCATCGCCCAGGCCCTGGTGGTGGAGATGGGCGCCGAGCCCGTGGCCATCGCCGAAGGCGACCGGACCCTGTACCACGCTGCCCTGGCCCACGGCTCCAACCACATGGTCACCCTGGTGGCGCAGGCGTCCCAGCTGCTCCGCGAGGTTGGCGTGGACGCCCCGGAACGGATGCTGGGCCCACTGCTGCGGGCCACGCTGGAGAACGCCCTGGCCTCCGGCGAGTCCGCACTGACCGGGCCGGTGGCCCGCGGCGACGTCGGGACAGTGGCTGCCCACGCCGAGGCCCTGCGGGAGTACGACGCCGGCGCCCACGGGGATGTGCTCGAGGCGTACCTGGCCATGGCCCGGTCCACGGCCCGCCGCGCCGAAAGCCGCGGCCTGCTGAAGGCGGACCAGCTGGAGGGGCTGCGCAACGCCCTCGAACCGAAGGAAGACTGACATGCCCATCAAACTGGTGACGACGGCGGCAGAACTGCGGTCCCAAAGTGCCCGCCTGCTGATGCGGAAACAGGGTGCGTCGCAGGGCCTGGTGCCCACGATGGGCGCACTCCATGAGGGGCACGCACAGCTGGCGCGGACCGCCGTCGAACAGAACGACGTGGTGGTGGCGTCCATCTTTGTGAACCCGCTGCAGTTCGGCGACGCCGTGGACCTGGACCGCTACCCGCGCACCCTGGACGCCGACCTTGCCCTGCTGGAGGCCGAGGGCGTGGACCTGGCGTTCGCGCCGTCTGTTGACGAGGTATACCCCGGCGGCGAGCCGCTGGTCCGGGTGACCGCCGGCCCGCTGGGGGAGAAGTGGGAAGGCGCCTCCCGGCCCGGCCATTTCGACGGCGCCCTCACCGTGGTGGCCAAACTGCTGCACTACGGGATTCCCGGAGCCGGCCTGCCGCCGTCGGGCGCGTTTGCCTCCTCCGGCGTTGCCGGTCTGCCCGCCTACCGTGCCTACTTCGGCCAGAAGGACGCCCAGCAGTTGGCGCTGGTTCGGCGGATGGTGGCCGACCTGAACTTCCCCGTCGACATCGTGGGAGTGCCCACGGTGCGCTCCGCCGACGGCCTGGCCCTGTCCAGCCGCAACCGCTTCCTGTCCGACGAACAACGCGAAGCCGCGCTGGTCCTTTCCAGGGCGCTGCGGCTCCTCGAAGACCGCGCCATCGCCCACGAACCGCTGGACCTCGAGTCCGCCCAGGACCTGGTGGCGTCCCAGCCGCTGGTGGACCTGGACTACTTCGAAGTGGTGGACCCGGGCGCGCTGGAACCCCTGGCCGAGAACTGCCGGGAGACCCCGTTCCGCGGCGAGGCCCTGGCGATCATCGCCGCCAGAGTGGGCCCGGTCCGGCTGATCGACAACGTGCCGCTGAGTTCCTGAAGCTTCGATTTCCCCATTTGTTGGCAGGCTGTGGGTTATGCTCTCGAAGTGTTGCCCCATGCCGGGGCAATGGCCCCGCGTACGGCGCTCCCTTGGAGGCTCCAAATCTTTGAGGCCAAATTTAGTGAAGGCAGGAGCACCAACTGTGACGAGTACCCTCGAGACCCAGACCTCCGCATTAGGCCTGCAGGCCCAGGAGATCATTGCCTCCGTCCTCGAAGACCCCGCCCCTGACCTCGCCGAGGTCCAGGACCGTCTGCGGGGGTACCTTGCTGCCTACCCGGGATTCCCCGAGCGGGCATTGCTGGCGCATCTGATGGAGACCTCTGACCGGGTCAACGCGGAACCAGACGGTCCCGGCTTCTAGACGGGAAGGTCCCGGTTGAACATCAGTTGTTCCAGCAGTGCCTGCTCCGGCTCCCCGGGATGCCGCGCCACGCAGCGGCGCAGCCTGGCCCTGGCCAGTTCCTCACCCGGGGACTTTCCGCAGAGCACTTCGTCGATGATTTCCTGGGCCTGCCACCGCAGGGACTCGATAGCGAACCGCCGAATCTCGACTGGGTTGAAGCTTTCATCCATCCAAGGATCTGGGTCTGAGGGCACGCTGTGAAACATCCGCTCTGCTGACATCGGGGCCTCCTTGCACCAATACGGCGGGATCATCAACGGTCCAGCCGGCGTCGA